>NZ_QTXV01000140.1:0-227 GCF_003461825.1 Prevotella sp. AM42-24
TTCAAGTATGTTGAGATAGCAAAGTTCAATAAGACAGAGGAAGAGCTTGACACGCTTTATGATAAGTGGTTGTATGTATTGAAAAACCTTTCCCGATTGGATAAGCGTCCTGCTGCCTTGAAAGAGAAAGTGTTTACTAAACTCTTTGAGGAGGCCGAGATTGCGAAGTTCACCCCAACAGAGCTGAAAGAATATGAGGATAGTTTGAAGGCTTACCGTGATGTCAA
>NZ_QTXV01000140.1:237-2161 GCF_003461825.1 Prevotella sp. AM42-24
GGCTTACCGTGATGTCAAGAACTCTATAGATACGGCTTTGGAAAAGGGTCGTGAGGAAGGAATGGCGGAAGGAATGGCTAAAGGAATGGCTAAAGGAATGGAAAAAGAAAAGCTATCCACAGCTCGCCGCCTTCTTTCAATGGGTCTTTCTGAAGAGCAAGTATCAACAGCCACCGAGCTTCCACTGGAGGTAATCCGGAAATTGAGTGAACAAGCCTGAACTGGCTGAACTTTCAGAAACTTAAATGATAAATCCTGTATTACATCATATCTTATCAATTATGGGAGAAACGAATAATAGAATATTACCTGTAGGCATACAGTCTTTTGAGAAAATTCGAAAGGAAGGTCTGCTCTATGTTGACAAGACAGAGATTATCTGGAATCTTGTTAATAGCAATAAAACATATAATTACCTGAGCCGTCCAAGACGTTTCGGTAAATCATTGTTGGTGGATACTTTGCAGGCTTATTTCGAGGGTAGGAAGGAACTGTTCGAAGGACTGAAAATCATGGATTTAGAAAAGGAATGGGTAAAGCGTCCTGTTGTCAGACTTGATATGAGCCGGGCTGGATCCACTGCTCATGAACTCAACGCTTATCTCAATCTGGCTTTCAAGGAATATGAACGGAAATATGGAATAGAAGCTTCCGCTTCCGACTCTTTATCCAATCGTTTTGATATTATTATCCAGTCTGCCTATGAACAGACGGGACAGCAGGTTGCTATCCTGATAGATGAATATGATTCGCCTTTGCAGCATTCTTGGAAGACTTCTCATCATGAAGATTGTACCTCTATCTATCGTAGTGTTTTTGCTATTCTCAAAGCTGATGACGTATATGAGAAATTTGTCTTCATCACGGGTATTACTAAGTTTACTCAAATCTCATTGTTCTCAGTCTTGAATAATTTGAGTAATATCAGTTTTGATCCTCCTTATGCTGCGATCTGTGGTATCACGAAAGAGGAAGTGGTGAGCAATTTCATGCCTGAAATTGAGGCTATGGGAGTACATAATGGTTGGACGCCGGAAGGAACGATTTTGCAGTTGAAGGCTTATTATGACGGTTATCACTTCTGTAAGAACAGTCCTGTTGATATTTTCAATCCGTTCAGTCTGCTTAATGCTTTGGCTGACAAAGAACTGAAAAACTACTGGGCTGCTTCTGGGGCAACGTCTTTATTGCCGAAGTTTGTCAGTGATATGGAAATTCAGTTGGAGCATTTCGATCATTGCTACATTGACCGCGATACTTTGGAGACTTCTGATGTTTCTGATGGAGGAGCAGAACTCTTCCTTTATCAATCCGGTTATCTGACCATCAAGGATTATGACGAGGGTGTTTATACTTTAGGTATTCCTAACTTTGAAGTAAGGAAAGCACTCTACAAAATAGTAGTACCAGCTTTGACCTTGAAGACAAAAGCTCAGGCTATTACCACACAGAATATTCTTTTAAAGATGATGCAAGATGGTAATCTTGATGAAGCCAAGAAAGCCCTGAAGGCTTTGATAGCTGATGTGCCGTATAGCAATAAAAAGTTGGCAAGCATGGATATGGAAGAACGTTATCGTCTTATCATTAGTACCATTTTTAATGCTATAGGTTTCAAGGTCGAAGTAGAAAAGCAAATCTCTACAGGAAGAATAGATTTGGTGGTTTTTACACGTCGTATTATTTATGTTCTTGAACTTAAACTTTCTAATAATGGTGGGGTTACTGCTGCTGAACATCAGATAAAAGACAGACAGTATGTTGAACCATTTAAAGCTGATGGGCGAAAGGTTATAGCTTTGGCTGTTGAATTAGATGATATGGGCAAGGGACTCATAGATTGGAAGGAAGTTAATTAGCATGAATGCTATGTTACAATAGACTTTCGGTTTAAATACTACACCTCTCTTAAACCATTACTTCA
>NZ_QTXV01000141.1:0-1407 GCF_003461825.1 Prevotella sp. AM42-24
GTGATTGCCGAATGGAAGCTGAAACGTGTCGAGGAACTCCATGGTGACTATATAGAATATGTATATGACATCGTGGATGAGGATGTGCGTGGCGGCTTGAAAGCCAAAGCTGCATATCTGAAGGAGGTTCACGCAGGTAATGCAGGACAGGAACCGCACACCGTTGTACTCTTTGAAGGCAACAAGGTAAAGCAGGTAAAGACCAACAATGCCCGCTATGGATTCCTCGCCTCCTCCAACAAGCTGTTGGAGAAAGTGACCGTGAATTTCCAGGGCGAGACCCTGCGCAGCTATGCCTTCGACTATAAGGAAGGTGCATTCCACAAGGAAATGCTCACTGGTGTCAGACAGTATGACAACAACGGCAAGGAGGTCTCCTTCCAAAACTTCGACTACTATGATGACGTACAGGCAGACAAGGGCTATGTTCCTTTCAAGGATGATTCCGAAAAATGGAACACCCATGATGATGGACTTGACGCAGGGTTCATCAATCCGTTAAAGGCTGTCAGCAAGCGTTTCAGCGACAAGCCAACTGCACTTGGCGGAACGACAAGCTCTTCCGTGAGCGGTTCGTTCTATGCAGGTGTGGGTGTCGTGGACGGAAGTCCTTGGAAAAGCAATACCATGGGTGGCTCATACAGCTATTCAAGCGACACGAGCAAGGGACTTTCCGCACTCGTTGACTTGAACGGTGACGGACTTCCTGACAAGGTGTACAAGTCCGGTGGTTCTGTTTATTATCGTCCACAGATTAAGACAGACAACGGAGAAGTCGTATATGGTGAGCCTATCAAGGTAAAGGGCATCAGTAACTTCTCGACAACCAAAAGTTCTACCAACACTTTCGGTGCGAATGCCGTTGTCGGTTGGAATGTCCTGACTGCCGTTGTCGGAACGGACAAGTCAACCACTAAGACCAAGACCACTCAGTATTTCAGCGACATCAATGGTGACGGACTTGTTGACCTCGTTTCCAATGGCAAGGTCTATTTCAACCACTTGGAGTTTGACGGATCTGGCAATGCCGTGCCTACATTTACATTGAGCAGTGCCGACACGCCAAGCCCAATCATCTATGGTGGCAAGGTTGACACTTCCGTCATGGAGGTCAGTAAGGATGAGCAGGCGGAAGCCATCAAGAACTCACCGATGGAGGACATAGTGCGTGTATGGCAGGCTCCAAAGGACGGAACTGTCAGCGTAACTGGTCAAGTTAGCCTCATTGCACCAACAGATGACTATGATGCTGACGAGTATCAGAAGGCAGACGGCGTAAGAATTGCCATCCAAAAGGGAGGCAATGAACTTTGGAACAAGACGATAGCCAAGGGTGACAACAGTCCATACAGCGCAGCCGTATCATCTGTTGCCGTCAAGCGTGGTGACAGAATCTATTTCCGTGTC
>NZ_QTXV01000141.1:1417-2070 GCF_003461825.1 Prevotella sp. AM42-24
AATCTATTTCCGTGTCCAGTCTGGCTCTGAGGAAATAAGCAACGGCTCATTTGATAAGGTGAATTGGTCACCTACCATTACTTACGCTGGCGAGTCAAATATATTGCCTAACGGGCTTTCTTCAACAGAGTACAAACCTGAGGATGGTGCCATCTACGATGTGAACACCTCCGCTAATGTGGAGAATGGTTCAAGCGTGGAAGTTCGCAGTGCCTTCCACAAGCCTGTAACAACCGACGATGTTGTTCTCAGCATCATCGGCAGCAATGAAAAGAAAGACAGTGACGGAAACGACAACCCGAACTATATCGAGAAGACGGTCTTTGCTCGTACACTGAAGGCTAATGAGACTTTCAATGGCGATTCACTCAACATCAGTCTGGAAAATACAGAAAAACTGACCAATTTCAGCTTTGAGATTTCATCCACCTCAAATGTTGATTGGAAGAATATAGGTTGGCAAGCGTCCGTAACTTACAAGGATTCTGCCAATGTTGAGCATACCATGGCAGTTCCTGCACATTACAAGACTTTCGCAAAAGCCTTGGCAGAGGGCAAGCCATACTTGACCACAGCGACTGAAACAATTCTGGTCGTGTCGCCAGTGCTTACCCTTTCTGACAATTCCATCAATGGACAGGTTACTTTGACCG
>NZ_QTXV01000142.1:0-2067 GCF_003461825.1 Prevotella sp. AM42-24
AGCTGCTTAGCCATTATCTCAAATTTTAACGAACTATTGTTGTAGTATATTATTGCTTAATCCAAATGAATATTATAAATTTAGGAATTCTTGCTCACATTGATGCAGGAAAAACTTCCGTAACCGAGAATCTGCTGTTTGCCAGTGGAGCAACGGAAAAGTGCGGCCGTGTGGATAATGGTGACACCATAACAGACTCTATGGATATAGAGAAACGTAGAGGAATTACTGTTCGGGCTTCTACGACATCTATTATCTGGAATGGAGTGAAATGCAATATCATTGACACTCCGGGACACATGGATTTTATTGCGGAAGTGGAGCGGACATTCAAAATGCTTGATGGAGCAGTCCTCATCTTATCCGCAAAGGAAGGCATACAAGCGCAAACAAAGTTGCTGTTCAATACTTTACAAAAACTGCAAATCCCGACAATTATATTTATCAATAAAATTGACCGTGACGGTGTGAATTTAGAGCGTTTGTATCTGGATATAAAAACAAATCTGTCTCAAGATGTCCTGTTTATGCAAACTGTTGTCGATGGATTGGTTTATCCGATTTGCTCCCAAACATATATAAAGGAAGAATACAAAGAATTTGTATGCAACCATGACGACAATATATTAGAACGATATTTGGCGGATAGCGAAATTTCACCGGCTGATTATTGGAATACGATAATCGATCTTGTGGCAAAAGCCAAAGTCTATCCGGTACTACATGGATCAGCAATGTTCAATATCGGTATCAATGAGTTGTTGGACGCCATCTCTTCTTTTATACTTCCTCCAGAATCAGTCTCAAACAGACTTTCAGCTTATCTCTATAAGATAGAGCATGACCCCAAAGGACATAAAAGAAGTTTTCTAAAAATAATTGACGGAAGTCTGAGACTTCGAGACATTGTAAGAATCAACGATTCGGAAAAATTCATCAAGATTAAAAATCTAAAGACTATTTATCAGGGCAGAGAGATAAATGTTGATGAAGTGGGGGCCAATGATATCGCGATTGTAGAAGATATGGAAGATTTTCGAATCGGAGATTATTTAGGTACTAAACCTTGTTTGATTCAAGGGTTATCTCATCAGCATCCCGCTCTCAAATCCTCCGTCCGGCCAGACAGGTCCGAAGAGAGAAGCAAGGTGATATCCGCTCTGAATACATTGTGGATTGAAGACCCGTCTTTGTCCTTTTCCATAAACTCATATAGTGATGAATTGGAAATCTCGTTATATGGTTTGACACAAAAGGAAATCATACAGACATTGCTGGAAGAACGATTTTCCGTAAAGGTCCATTTTGATGAGATCAAGACTATCTACAAAGAACGACCTGTAAAAAAGGTCAATAAGATTATTCAGATCGAAGTGCCACCCAACCCTTACTGGGCCACAATAGGGCTGACGCTTGAACCCTTGCCGTTAGGGACAGGGTTGCAAATCGAAAGTGACATCTCCTATGGTTATCTGAACCATTCTTTTCAAAATGCCGTTTTTGAAGGGATTCGTATGTCTTGCCAATCTGGTTTACATGGATGGGAAGTGACTGATCTGAAAGTAACTTTTACTCAAGCCGAGTATTATAGCCCGGTAAGTACACCTGCTGATTTCAGACAGCTGACCCCTTATGTCTTCAGGCTGGCCTTGCAACAGTCAGGTGTGGACATTCTCGAACCGATGCTCTATTTTGAGTTGCAGATACCCCAAGCGGCAAGTTCCAAAGCTATTACAGATTTGCAAAAAATGATGTCTGAGATTGAAGACATCAGTTGCAATAATGAGTGGTGTCATATTAAAGGGAAAGTTCCATTAAATACAAGTAAAGACTACGCCTCAGAAGTAAGTTCATACACTAAGGGCTTAGGCGTTTTTATGGTCAAGCCATGCGGGTATCAAATAACAAAAGGCGATTATTCTGATAATATCCGCATGAACGAAAAAGATAAACTTTTATTCATGTTCCAAAAATCAATGTCATCAAAATAATGGAGCGGTCAGGAAATTTCTATAAGGCAATACAGTTCAATACTCTGTTAATTCTTATGTAATCGATTGAAAATGA
>NZ_QTXV01000143.1:0-1988 GCF_003461825.1 Prevotella sp. AM42-24
TACTTGTAATCAGTAACTGCCGCACCGTCATTCAACTGCTGCGTAATCTGGGTGATGTGGTTGGCATAGTTGGTGTTGTACTTTGCCGTCACATGGTGGTAAATCGAGCCGTCACCGCCTGTCACCGTAACATCTATTGGAAGTCCGAAGATATGCTTCGCTGCATTGTCGGTATATTTGATAGCAGTCGCATAATCGAACTTGCCGTTTCCGTTCTCGCCAAGACTGCCCTTGTCGCTGTACTTGTAAGACTTCAACTCACCATGATAGCCATTGAGGTAGTACTCATTCCATGCCTCGGATGTAACCACACCGTTTGCCGCTCCCTCATACTGCAAGTTTGCCGTATAGCGGAGAGGTACGAATGCAGATGCACGGTCACTCCAAAGGTTCACGTCACGCTTTGCGAACGTGTACTTGTCACCGTCGGCAGTCAGATAGTAGCTGTCGTAACGGTTCTTTGTCTCGGTGTACTTGTTGCCGTTGGCATCCTCTACGGATGTGGCGGTAACATTGCCCTGCGTGTAGTAGTTGGCTACATCGTAGTTCTCAACAGCCTGTCTGTAAACAGAATTGCCTTTCTCCGTGTCAAGGTTCTTGGTGATGACCTCACCGAAACCGAGGAACTCACGTTCATGGCGGTCACGCTTGCCGTCCTTGTACTCAAAGGCGGTAGTCATGACAGGTCCATCGTCATGGATTCCGTCGTCAACGGTAAGGGCAGACATTACCCACTTGCCACCAGGAAGACCGTAGGTCGGAGTGGTGTGGGCATAGTCCAATGTGAAAGTTCCGCCCAAGGAATTGGTAACAGACTTCAACATATTGGTTCTGCCAATGGCTGAGCGTGTAACCTTCAACTCGCTTTCCTTCTCAGACTCAACGATGTCAAGATAACCATCACCATCCACATCCTGCAATGAATAGGTCGGACGGTTGATGCTGTGCGAGGTAGAAGCACCAGGATTGGTTGAAATCTTGATGCTTATGACAGGAATGTTGATGGTCAAAGTGAACGCTGCGTTTGCAGACTCTGATGTAGAGGCAGATTCACTAAGCGCATTCGCCCCCTTCCAACTGATAGGCTCGTCAAAGCCATTGCCTGTATTGAGGGCAACAGTGATACCGTCACCATTCTTCCATACCTTGTCAGGAAGACCGTCAGAATTGATGTCGATAAGATTATACTCCTCTTCGCTTTCAGAGGTTACGAGACCAAAGCCTGCGGAGAAACTACCAGAGGCCTTGTTTATATCCTTATACTTTTCATCTTGAAATTTACCCCAACCTGCCTCAGGAGTCTTACCACTTGCACCAATATTATAAGAAAGACTCTTACCGCCTTGAACACGGTCAAGTTCCCAATCTATAGGCTCAGTGAAAGCATAGCCAAGATTCAATCTTACCTTCTTATCGGAAAGAATCTTGTCAGGAAGTCCATCGCCATTAATATCAATGAACGATTCTACAGCTTCATCAGTATTCTTTGGCACACTGCCAGAAATGGAGAATTGGGCCAACCAAGCAGTCTGTTGGTTCAGTATTGATGCCTTTCCTCCAGATATTAAATAGGTAATATCAGAAGCCGAAGCAACAGGATTGCCACCATATCCCCATGCCTGTGAAGCATTGTCGGAGTTGCTGGAGCCGATGCCCTTATAGATTTCGCCGCTCAGTCCACCAAGAGAGTTGGTGTATTGAATCGTACCACCAGCGATGATGTCCGGGAAACCATCACCATTCATGTCCATCATGGTGACCTCTGTCTTGGCATTACCGCTCGCATCGTTGTGTGTGATACCAAGCGCACCGCCTTGCACTACCGTGCTCTTGCTGGACATCACTTGGCTTACTGCCGCAGCACCAGTACCTTGCAAATACTCACCTGCAAGTCCTGCTACCTCGGTATCGTTCTCCAACGGATTGGAGAGAAGAACATCCTGCTCGGTCAGTCGGGCTGTACTTGCCTCGGTTGCAGTAAGATAGAT
>NZ_QTXV01000144.1:0-257 GCF_003461825.1 Prevotella sp. AM42-24
AAGCAAGTTCTTGGTTGATGCAGTCAAGCAGATGAGACAAGAGAATGATGTTTCCTCGAAGGCATTGCAGGAAAAACTTGAAGTAATGAACAAATCACCTCAAAAGAAGGTTGTAACCCATCGCTTCGAGCCAACCTCAAAGAATGTTCTTCTTTTCATTGGTGGCTTGGCTCTATCCCTTGTCATTTCCATTTGGGGCAATCTCACCCAATGGCGAGATTACCAAGATTGGGAGGAGGCAGACTTGAAATATAGGG
>NZ_QTXV01000144.1:267-1985 GCF_003461825.1 Prevotella sp. AM42-24
TGGGAGGAGGCAGACTTGAAATATAGGGCATTGAAGATGGTTCTTCCATCTGACGACCCAAATGTTCGATACATCGAAAAGAACTTCTCTGTATGCCCTAATAAAGAAGTTATTGAGAATGTGAGAACTCGTGTAAATATTTATGAGGACTCAATTCGCTACCATAACGAAATGATACAGATGGCAGCAATTAAAGATAGCATGGCTAATAGCCTATTTAAAGAGGCGAATGAAATTAAAAAGAAAATTAATAAGAAATAATAGACAACGACCATCGGCTACAAGCGCATCCTTCGCTTCGATAAAGTAAAGACGAACGGTCTCCGTATCGTGTTTGATAGTGCAAGAACTTGTCCATGCATCAGCAACATAGCAGAATACTGACTTTTCATTAACTCTCAACTGTTCATTCGTGTCCGTGATGCCACTTGCTTGACATTGCGGACACTTTTTCTTTTATGGTAGCTATGAAGAGGAAATTGATAATTATAGCAGTTTTGGTTATCTCACTTGTTGCATCTTATATCTTATGTGAAACGAAACAAAATGATGCCGATATTGATCCTGTTAAAGTCGAAGAATATACGGCAGTCTTAGAAAACAGTGTTGACTTGGATTCCATTGCAGGAACATATTGCGGTGTATTACCATCAAATGTAGAAACAAAACTCACGTTAAATGCTTATGGCACCTATTTGTTGGCACGGATATTCAAAGAAAAGCAGAACGAACAGGAAAAGTGCGGTTCCGCATACGGTGGTGTGGGAGGTCGGTAAATGTGAAAATAGGAGGCAAATGCCTTTTATAATTAGCATTTACCTCCTACCCGATTTTTGAAGTCTACACTAAAATAACAATTTGATTGCTTTTAGTTTTTATATTTTTGTATGAGACCTATTATGATTACGATTGAAATTATAAATATGATAGCATATAATCGATTCGTGAAATCATTTTTATAATTGAAAATTTCATCATTTTTATTCTTAGGACATTTTATGCCATGTAATAATCTCTGAAAATCCACATCACGCCTTTTGATTATTTTATAAAACAAAAATCTCAAAGAAACGCCAAGATATAGTATCAAAAGATTTCTCAACAATAATTCTTTCATACTTTTATTCTTTATCTTCTGGTTTCAAAAAGTCTATAGCATCAAACATGACCTCTCCCGAACCGACAGTACTATTAATTTCATCAATTCCGGAATTAATTCCTCTATTTATAGTTCCTCGTGTGGATGGTTTAAGCCTACTTAATGTCCCCTTAAATGTTTTGGAAAACTGTGCAGCATTCATTTTTTTTAGGACACTTAACCCTTTTTCGGCTTTCGAGAATGGTATGAAATCTGAAATTACCCCAGGAATAGCATCTATTTGGTTGTAATTTGGCGTTCCATCCAAATTGCCAAAATTAGCACCTGTAAAAGGATTTTTCCATTCTTCCCTTTCTAACAATCCAAAGTCAAAAGCTTGGAAACAAACATACCAATCATTCAAAGTACCATAGGCTAATTGGACGAAGAAATTATCAGATGCTGACATTTTCTCCCAAAAAGATAATTCACGAGAAGACAGATACTGATTATTATTAATGACAGTGCTTCCTGCTGGAGTTGTGAATTGTCCTGCAATGTATTCGCCTGTGTAACTATCTTTTACATGACCTCCAACTTCCAAATCATAAGAATATGCTCCACTCTTTGCAAATAGAGT
>NZ_QTXV01000145.1:0-1968 GCF_003461825.1 Prevotella sp. AM42-24
AAATTAAAAGGGGTGCGTCACAGACTTATGACACACCCCCTGTTTTATCTACGAATCAGTTTCCCCTTTTTAGAAATACTTGATTTCCTTGCCAAGGATTTCGCTCAAGAGGAGGTTGGTAAGTCGAGATGTTCCCAAGCGGAACCATTGGTTGGTTAACCACTTTTCACCAAGAACTTCTTTTACAATTGTGTAGTAAACGATTGCATCGTGAACGGTGTTGATGCCGCCAGCTGGCTTGAAACCAATCTGGATACCAGTCTTCTCATAATATGCCTTGATGGCCTGGCACATCACGTAAGCAGCCTCTGGAGTAGCAGAAACTTTCTCCTTGCCAGTAGATGTCTTGATGTAGTCAGAACCTGAGTACATAGCAAGAATAGAAGCCTTCATGATATTGCTGCAGTTCTTCAGGCAACCAGTTTCCAAGATACATTTCATCTTGTGCTCGCCGCATGTTTCCTTCAGTTCCTGGATGTCAGAGCAAAGGCCTTCGTAATCCTCACTGAAGAACTTGCCAACAGGCATTACGATGTCAACCTCTGTGGCGCCATCTTTAATAGCCAATGCAGTTTCAGCTACCTTTACCTCGATGAAAGTCTGAGAAGAAGGGAAATTGCCGCTTACGACAGCGATTTCTACGCCATCAACTTCCAGACTTTGGCTAATGAGACCAGCGAAGTTAGGGTAGGTGCATACTGTTGCTACATGAGGAAGTTCAGGATAATCCTTGGAGAATTTGTTAACTTTCTCTATCATCTTCAAGATACTTTCCTCTGTATCTTCTGTATGGAGAGATGTTAATTCAACGCTTCCAAAGAGGAATTTCTTCACCTCCATGGTCTCGTTTTCTGCTACTTTCTCGTCAAGGAGTTTCTTTACTTCTGCTGCAATTTCCTCATCGTTAAGGTTGCAATTATACTGTTTGAGAACTGACAAATACTTGTCGTCTGCTTCACTGTATTGTCCTTGTTGCTGTGCAAGAACCTGTTCTTTAATACTGCTCATACTTAATGTTACTTTTTTAATTATTAAAGTTAAGTTTATCTATATGATTCCTTCTATTTCAGGTGTTTTATTTCCTTCAATTTCGGGTATTATATCCCTTTAATTTCGGGTTGTTCTTATGCCTTTCAGAATCCCTTTGGGTCTTCTTATCGAAGCTCTTTTTGAGTTCTTCAGTAAGGTCGATTCCCGTTTGGTTAGCCAGACAAATGAGAACCCAGAGAACGTCTGCCATTTCCTCTCCGAGGTTAGGTTTTTCGTCCTTTTTGAAACTTTGGTCGCCGTATGTTCGGGCGATGACGCGAGCCAGTTCTCCTACTTCTTCTGTGAGACAAGCCATATTGGTTAGCTCACTGAAATAGCGAACGCCATACTCTTTGATCCATTTATCTACGGCTTCCTGTGCTTCTTTTATTGTCATTTTATTCCTTATTATGAGTGTCCATCATGATGGTAACAGGACCATCATTCAATAATTCAACCTTCATATCAGCTCCGAATTCGCCTGTTCCTACAGGCTTTCCAAGTGCTTCAGAGAGCTTTTTGCAGAACTCCTCATAGAGTGGAATGCTGATTTCGTGTTTGGCAGCTCTCAGCCAACTTGGCCGATTCCCCTTCTTATAGCTGGCGAAGAGGGTAAATTGGCTGATAACCAGAATTTCCCCATCTATGTCCATGATAGAACGATTCATGACATGGTTTTCGTCATCAAAAACACGCAGTCCTATCACCTTTCTTACTAACCAATCAATGTCCTCTGAAGTGTCGCTTTCTTCTATACCCAAGAGGACGAGATAGCCTTGCTTGATAGCAGATTTTACTTCGCCTTCAATGGTAACAGAGGCATGTGCGACACGTTGTATCACGATTCTCATGTTATCTTATTCTTTTATATTTATAGATCAATTCTTTCTGTTTCTATAATCAATACTCTGTTAATTCTTATGTAATCGATTGAAAATG
>NZ_QTXV01000146.1:0-404 GCF_003461825.1 Prevotella sp. AM42-24
TAAGGTCTAATGATGCGCATCGTTAGGTGTTAATGAAGCGCTTCGTTAGGTTATGCAGATTTTCTATCATCTATATTACTGAAAATCAGCAAATTACACTCCGCTTCAAGACTGCGAACTCTTGCTATCAACAGGAGAACAGAAGTATAAAAGTTTGTTTCATCATTATTTTGTATCATTAAACTATGCTATTGCAAAAGTGTAAAAACTTTTACAACAACATACTATTTTATACCTGAAACTCATGAGTGTCCAATAGAAATTGGACACTCATGAGTAAATTTACTGCATTTTCTTACATAAAGCGGTAAATTTACTACTTTGTTATGGATATGTCTATATAACATGTTTTATCCATCCCTGTACCCACTTTTATTTTTCCCTGCCCACGGAAAAATTCTTGC
>NZ_QTXV01000146.1:414-1870 GCF_003461825.1 Prevotella sp. AM42-24
ATCCCTGTACCCACTTTTATTTTTCCCTGCCCACGGAAAAATTCTTGCGTGGGCAGGGAGAAAAATATACCCGGGCAGAGAAGGAAATTTAAAAGAGTATTTTGGAGAATAGGGAGTGTAGTCGAAAAATATTATGATTTAGCATTGCTTGTAGAAAAATAGAGATAGAAAAAGGGTGCGTCATGTAGTTATGACACACCCTTTCTGTCTGTATTTTGTTATTTTTTAGTCTCTGTTGCTGCCTCCGAAAATGCGGAGCAGATAAAGGAAGAGGTTGATGAAATCGAGATACAGGGTGAGTGCACCGAGTAAAGCCAATTTCTGTGCGCCTTCGCTCATGTCGTACTGCATCTGGAGCATCTGCTTGATCTTCTGTGAATCCCAGGCGGTCAAACCAACAAAGATGGCTACGCCTACATAACTTAAGATGTAGTCAAAGCCTGGACTCTTCAGGAACATATTGACCACAGTAGCGATAATCAGACCAATCAAAGCCATGAAGAGTATCTTGCCGATAGAGGTCAAATCTCTCTTGGTCGTATATCCGTAAAAAGCCATTGCTCCGAAAGTACCGGCTGTAATGAAGAATACCTTTGCAATGCTTGTCATCTCATAGAGGACGAAGATGGAGGAGAGCGTTGCACCATTCAATACGGAGTAGAGAATGAAAAGCAATGTGGCTGTGCCCAATGATAGGCGGTTGATGGCGCCACTGATGGCGAAAACCAATACGAACTCGGCGATAATCAATCCCCACATGATAGCGCTGTTAGTGTAAATCGTAGTTAAGAGTGTAGGACTGCTTGCCACACCATAGGCGGTAACACCTGTGATAATGAGTGCAAAGGTCATCCATACATATACTTTGCGCATAAGTGCAGAGAATACGTTGCTTAAACCGCGCTCTTTCTCATTATAAGCGAAACCAGTCTCCTGATTCTGCTCATTTATGAAATTGTACATTTCTTTTTCTGTCATAGTCTTATTTATTTAGTTTATATGATTCTTTTGTTCTGATAAAACTGCTTTGTTTTGATAATCCTACTTAATTTTGATAATCCTGCTCTTATTATGTATGATTCTTCATTTTGCAGCATTATTCTTCAATTTAACGGTTGCAAAGATAATGCCATTTCTTGGAATTGCCACGAAATGCGTTAATAATTAACATTTATTCTCTACTTATGCCATTTCTATATAATCGTTTGCCTGTCATTTCAATGTAGTATATCGCTTGTTTGCAAAGTCCAAATGACTTGTTTGCGACTCGTATCTCTGAAAGATAGAAATCTGGGCTTCGGATTTACGGGTTTTTCTCGTTTCGCTTTTCAAATTTCCAATTATATTATGTTTATTCCTGTGTACGTGTACCAGTGTGCACAGGCAGGAGTGCGTATGTATATTATAATGTGCCCTTGCATTAATTATCTCTCAATATGTAATTAAATGTTAAAAT
>NZ_QTXV01000147.1:0-1769 GCF_003461825.1 Prevotella sp. AM42-24
CTGTGTCATCTTATGAGGGCGGTTGCGGATTTGAGGTTAATCACATTGTAGTAGGCGGTATAAGCCGTCTCCACATTACTGTTATTGGTTTCGATGTTCTCGGCAGCAAACTCATCCGCCCCCATCACCATCGCCTGAGTCTGGGTATGAGCCATAGACGACATTCCATAGCGCAGGTAAGATACACCCGTGCTGCGCCATGAGGCATAGACACCATTGAGCGCAGTCTGTGCAGTTGAGACATCAGTGATATAATTGTCATCAGTAACCACATGTTCTGGTTCGATGCCGTCGAGGCTACCTATCAGGTCACACGATGTAAGAGTCAGTGCTGTGGCTGAAAGGAGCGTAAGAAATTGAAATCTTATATGTTTCATAATCTACAGTCTTTGTATGAGTTAGAATTGTAATTTCAGACCGATGGAGAAAGAACGGCTCATTGGATAAACGTCCTTATTCTCTGTAGTCTTTAAGAAGGCATTGGTTGCCGACATGTCTGGATCCAAACCTGGCCAGTTGGTAATGGTAAACAGGTTGGTGGCTGTGAAGAACACAGATGCTCCGCTGATGTGCAGGCGCTCCAGAAGAGATGGCTCGAAATTATAGGAGAGCGTGATATTTCTCAGCCGAAAGTACGTATTTTTTATAAGTGATTGAGAATGAGATAAGTTTTTATCTCATAAAAAGAAGAGGTTACGAATTAGAAATAAACAGAATGTAGCATCCTGCTGTGATTTGCATAACCATCCAAAGAACTCTTTCGGTTGCAAAGGTACGATATTTAATCGTGGATAAAGAATGTTTTAAGATTTTTTATCCTCGATTTTTTGCTTGGATAAATCTGTTTTCATTAAACCATATTCTTCTCTATTCTTTGCTATATCCGTTTCAATCCATTCAAACTTATGTGGCAATGGTTTCTGTTTTTTGAATGGTCTATTTCGTTTGCATATTCTCATCCTTTCGTGTGTTTTGTATAAAAGTCAGCCGTCGTCGAAGAAAGACAGTCCTCATACCTCAGACTAACTTTCCCTGACTATGGCACGGCAAGAAAAATCCTTGACAGTATGCCTTGAAATGCTTCAAGACTATACTGCCAAGGACTTTTCTTTGTTTGCCGTGCTGACAACGGCTGATTTTTATAGCCACAACTCGCAGTTCCATTTTTTATCGCACAATCCAAACGACATGAAACAGTGGCACGCCACCCTTTCATGTCTCAGTAGTACGGCATGAGGAAAAGTGTTTCTTTTTGTCGGTTGCAGGCTAACCGATCAAAAGAAACACCATTCCTTGATTTGCCGTACAATTTTGTTTGCATACTCCACCGCAAGAAAGAAGTCATTGATGTAAACCCCAACGACCACTTTCATGCTTGGTTGCACAGCCTTGGAGAAAACCCGATGCAAGAAGCATGGACAAGCCATACTCTTCTTTCATCGGAATTTCTCTGAAGGCTGTGCCATTCTTGTATGCGATTTCCATTTTCCTAAAAACACTTGCAAGACAGTAATTGTATCCATTTCTCAGAAATGAGTATGCGATAATCGTGCAGTCCAAAACTTCCGTGAAGTTTCTATTTTCATTTGCCGCTCTGATTTTCTTTCCTCCACAAGGTCTTTCCTTTTGGCATCAACCGTTATCGTGCAGGTGCAAAGGTATGGCAGCGGGCTTTGGAAATAAAAGGTCGAGCCTTCGGTTTTCGAAAAAATCTCCACACCGTTGGGTAGTATTTTTCCGAAAAATTCTGCTAAAATCTTCTGAATAGC
>NZ_QTXV01000148.1:0-717 GCF_003461825.1 Prevotella sp. AM42-24
CCAAGTGGCTGGAGGCGCAAAGCCTCCAAGGAACGTTGCTTGAAGGATTCCTATACAATTAGGAATCATCTCTCTTCATTCTTTGGCATTACATACTACTCATGCAATGCCAAAATATTAACATGCACCAAAATATTATATAGACTATGGAGATAAGAAAAAACACCTTTTTCTTCTTCGATTTTAAAAGGTGAAGTACAAATCCACTATAAATGGAAAAAACAGGTATTATAAGTATTTTAAACCATCCTATAACATCATAATATGAATAAAAAAAAGTACAAGCGTATGTTGCCCAGTACAAACATATCACAAATGCCATTACAAATTTCAAAAAGACAAATGTCACTTGTTTGTTTTTTAGGTACAATAGGAAATATGCTATAGGAACAACTGTTGCAAATAGCATATCTCCTCTCCATATTATATAAAAATCCAAAAGTCTCATTTTAGTTCATTATTTGTTTGACACTGCAATTTTAGAGAAATAAATTGAATAAAGCAAATGAATTTAAAACCTTTATAAAATTTTAATAAATATTGGTTTTCAAGGAATAGAGATCATTGATGAAAAATGTAATTGCTACACCATTATATTCTTCGACCACAGGCAGACCAACTTCGGGCGGTTGGTCTGCTTTTTGATGATGGCTTGCATGATGAACTCCCGAAAGACTCTGCTCTCAATGCTGTCAATACGGAAGGCTACCGCAATGA
>NZ_QTXV01000148.1:1027-1701 GCF_003461825.1 Prevotella sp. AM42-24
ATAAGCTTATCCATGTCATTTGAAATCTTCTGCTCCGTCACCTGCGCATAGACCTGTGTGCTTGTAATGTCTGCGTGTCCCATCATCTTGGCTATGCTGCCGATGGGAATGTCCTCGTTGAGCATCAAGACTCCGAATGTATGGCGGCTGGCGTGGAATCCCAACTTATTACTTATGCCAAGCACCATTCCAAGGGTATGCACATCAAGATAGATGTCTTTCTTCTCACCCAGTGGAAAAACAGGCTTGCTGTCGTCCGTGGTATTGTAGAGCGAAAGAATCTTCTCGGCTATCGGATGGAGTGGCACGAAGAACTCCACGCCTGTCTTCTCTCTTTCCTTGCGGATGAACTTCCTACCCTCGGAGTTCTCACTGATATGGTGAGGGTACAGTTTCTTTACATCTATATAGGATAAGGAGGTGAGCGAGGCAAAAATGAAACATCTGCGTGCAAGCTCCGTTCGCTCGTCAGCCATCGGGGTAGAGAGCATCTTGATGAAGTCTGCCTTGCTGATATGGGTCATCTTCGGGGCTGCCTTCTTCTCATACCCTATCTTGGCTATGGGATTGAAGCGGATAATGCTCCTGTCCACTGCCTTGTACATCAACATGTTCAGCCAGAGAAGGCAATGGTTCACGTAGCTGTCGATACGTCCCTGGTCTCGTTTCAGGAA
>NZ_QTXV01000149.1:0-1675 GCF_003461825.1 Prevotella sp. AM42-24
TAAAATAAGTTAAACTAAAATGCTGCGGAATTTAGGATAAATACAAAGCATACGAATGGGGTAATACTTGCAAGGGCTATTGGCGAATAGCTGACAGCCCTATTCTAAAAAGGGCGATAGATAACAATAAACTACGCTCCGCAGGGTATACTTTAATGGAGACGTATCTCGAATGGTATCCAAAATAGGAACCGCCGTATGCGGAACCGCACGTACGGTGGTGTGAGAGGTCGGAAAACGAAAGTAGGAAGAAAACTGCTTCGTTTTCCTCCTACTCGATTAGTGTTCCACCTGCTATAATGGTGCAAACACAAGAAACAACATCTTATTATTTCTTGATAAGCCTTTTGATTTCATTTGATTCGTTTGTCAACTTTCTTGCCAAGCTATCTTTGTATGCTGCTATCTCCACCATTTTATGATAACGAAAGATTGAATCTTCATAAACAGTAACACGACTTCTCACATCATCAATAACTTTCTCATCTCGGCAAACAGAGAAATGCTTTTCGATGTAGCGAATATTCGGGTCGTCAGATGGAAGAACCATTTTTAAGGCTCTATACTTCAAGTCTGCCTCCTCCCAATCTTGATGCGCTCGCCATTGGGTGAGATTGCCCCAAATGGAGAGAACAAGAGATAGAGCCAAGCCACCAATGAAAAGAAGAACAGACTTTGAAGTTGGCTCGAAGCGATGAGTCACTACTTTCTTCAGAGGTGTGTTATCCATTGCGTGAAGTTTGTCCTGCACAACTTTTGATGTGGCATTCAGCTCTTGTTTCACCTGATTAATTGCATCAAACAAGAGTTTACTTCGCTGTTCATCTTTGCTTGCTTCTTTCTTGGTAAGGTCGGTAAAGATGCAGATAGCCTCTCTTAATCTTGCCAATTTGTCAATAGCCTCCCCTTCTTTTACAGATACAGAAAGGATGGCTTTTTCAAGTTTGCTTGTGTCAATACTTGCAGGGCTGAGAACTGTTTCCGCTCCTGCGTTCTTAGGTGAGGCAGAAAGTTCATCAACTTTCTGCTCCAATCTCTCAACTGTGCCGTAGATGGCTTCCAATAGTTCTTCTTTCATATTTCTTTTGTTGTTTGAATGGTTTGTAACTTGCATCAAAGGCTAAAGCCTCTTCTGCGTTTCTTCTTTTTCTTCTTGGATGATTCATCCTCTGGGAATGGCTCAAAGGTCTGAGCATTGGCTGGAGCAAAAAGTCCAATGGAAGAAATACCGTCCCAAGGGTCCTGGCTGCTCTCCGATATGGATGGCACCTGCTCATTCTTGCGACAGCCCTGCTCATATTGCTGAGCAGAGCTGGCTCTTGCTGATAAAAGGTTCTCCGTTCCCTCAAATCTCGCATTCAGCTTGCCAAAGCTATAGCCTCGGCTAATCTGCGTACCTTTGAAGCTATATCCATCCTTGCTGAAACGGATGCCTTGTACCTTGGTTCTCTCCTTGTCCTTATAGACAAGCTCCAAGCAAACACCTCGTTTTGCAAGTTCATTCTTGAACTTCTGCCAGCTATCTGCAACTTTTAAGGCATCTTTGACTGCATTGTGAATCTCGTATTTTGCACGCTCCGCATTGCGCAATTTGCGAGTATTAGTATTGCTCTTGTCCGTTCCGTAGGTCAGTCCATACTTGGATTTTAGAGCCTTGGTCACTTGCTCATTACGC
>NZ_QTXV01000015.1:0-65597 GCF_003461825.1 Prevotella sp. AM42-24
GATGCGTTTTATAGTGGTCTAACGATGCGCTTTATTAGGTGTTAATGATGCGCATCGTTAAGGTACAATGATGCGCATCGTTAAGTTAGGTCGATTTTTTAATAAGTTATAGCTTATAAAAATAAGTGCAGAAAAGTGTATCGCAACTACATAAAACGGCACTAAATATAATGTAATATTCTTAGTTTGAGCGATGTTAAGTTTAGATAAAAGAAACTAATAAAATCGGCTGGCTAACAGCTTTTATGTGCAGAATTTGAGGTATATATTAGGCTATAATGGTTAAAGAAATATATAAAAGTCAAGTTTATGACGTAAAAAACAAGACTTTTTACTAAATTTGCAGTCGAATAAAGGAGATAAATATGGTAATAGCAAGCCTTATAAAGGAAAAATTGTCATTGACCCCTGCTGGGGTTGTGTTGACTACAAGAGACTTTGGGGTGGAGATGCGGTATCAGCCTGCACTCGCCAAAGCTCTCAACCGTCTTGTGCTCCAAGGTGAGTTGCAAAAGATAGCAAAGGGGAAATACTATATTCCGAAGAAGACTATTTTTGGAAATCTAAAGCCTGCGGATTCTGAACTAGTAAAGGACTTTTTGGAGCAAAATGGTAAGATTGTTGGCTACATTACAGGAACTACAGCATTTGCATCCATGGGGTTGACAACACAGATAAGTTCATCCATCCTTGTCGGCACAAATAAATATCGGAGACCTATCACAAGGAATGGTGTGAAAATATCTTTTTTGTTACAAGAGAATGCCATAACATCAAGCAATATTCCACTACTTAGAATATTGGATGCTTTGCGCCTTATAAAGGAGATTCCTGCTACTTCACCAGATGAATGTGTGACAAACATCCGCAAAGCAATAGTTGCTCTTTCAGAGGAACAAAAACAAGAGTTGATAGAGCTGTCTTTGGCATACACACCTTATGTAAGAGCTTTGCTCGGAGCCATCTATGAGAGTGTGGGACTTGTAACAGAAGTCATTAGTAAAACATTGAATGGAGTGACCAGCTACAAGTTGCCAATCTCTGACAAAGTATTATCAAATAAAAGAAACTGGAACATCATATGAGATTACATGAAAACTGGGAATTGTTCTCAGACGCATTGCAAGCAGCATCGCAACCTGTTGAGGATGGAGGACTTGGCATCAAGAGCATCTTCATAGAGAAAGACTATTGGATTTGTCGCTCGTTGTCATTGATGGCTGCGAACGACAATGATAACCGTGCCATATTCAAAGGAGGAACAAGTCTAACAAAAGCATATGGTATCGGTAGTAGATTCTCAGAAGACATCGATATTGCTATCTCTGAGGCATGGACGCTCAGCGGCAATCAATTGAAGATGCTGATCAAGAGAACTGCCAAAAGTATGACAGAAGGACTGCAGGAAATGAATATGCCAGGTTTTACGAGCAAAGGCTCTCACTATCACAAGGCATACTATTCTTATCCAAGAGCTATTGATACATTACAAGTAGGTGCAATCAAGGCAGGACAATTGCTTGTCGAAATCAATTCCTTTGCCAATCCATATCCTTTCCAGAAATGCAGACTGAAAAGTTTTTTGACAGAGTTTTTTCAAAAGACAGGCAACGAGAACTTGATAGAGGAATACGATATGCAACCTTTCGAGGTGAATGTTCTCGACAGGCGTAGAACATTGACAGAGAAATTGGTATCATTGTTGCGTTGTTCCTTGGCAGACAATTATATGCCTGAGTTAACAGCTAAGATACGTCATTTCTATGATTTACATTTCCTCTTGAATGATGCAGAGACACAGGACTATCTGAAAAGTGACGCATTCAAGTCGGATTTCTGCAACTTGTTTGCGCAAGACCAACAGAGATTTGATAAGCCCGAAGGATGGCAAAATAAAGACATCAAGGAATCTCCTATCATCAATGACCTACATAATGTATGGTCTGCATTAAGCAACGTCTATGCAAAAGAACTTCCTGATCTTGCCTATAAAGAGATACCGATGATTGAGAGTATTGAGAATAGTATGGAACAATTGATTTTGTATTTGACAATATAAACAGCCATGGCAAAGAAGTACTACTTCCTTGGCAAAGTTGTACTACTTCTCAATAATTAAAAGAAGGTGTTGAATGGAAATATTCTTGCTTTGGGTCGCCGTTGAATAGATTCTATGCTTTCCTACTCTTTTACCTTGAAAGAATGAAAAAAGTAGGGAAAGAGAAAAAAGTGAAATAAAAATAAACAACTTACGATATTTTTTAGTATTTTTGCCGTGTCAATAAGTAAATGATACTAACTATGAACATCGAGGACTTATCCATCTTTGGACTTTACTGCCAAAAGGAGAACAAAGCCACTGCTGCTTTGTTGCTGGTTTGGAAATTGGGGTGGGCAATTCTGCTCCGCTCGTTCATAAGTAGTTTTGTTTCTTTCGTCATATTACCGATTATCTTATTATTCAGATACCAGTTGAGGTGCAGGGAACCTGTGACTCAACAGGCATGGCGTGTAGTCATCATTTATTCTTAAAATGTGTGTCAAGTAAATTTGGAGGATAGCGGATGATTATGAAAATTATGGCAATTTTTGTCCAAAGTATATACTCAAATGACAAGTCAGAATTTGGTGTATGAGTAACGAAGAGAAAAATATAAAAGAGCAAAATGACATGGAGGCTATCAAAGAGATGGAGATGCAGCTACATGAGCAGTTCGCCTCTAACTATAACAATGGATTTAGTGCAACAATAACTCTATTCTGTACATTGTTGGCGGTGTTATATGGCTATGGGTATATATTCTTACTCCAAAGACTGTTGCTTGCTACGGTTATGATATTAAACTATGTGGTAGTCTATGCAGACAACATAGAGATTGATGGTATATGCTATTCTGTAAGGAGATTGGCTATAGAGACCTGTGATATAGCGGTAACAAATAAAGATGGCGGATATTCTGGTGATATTGTCATTCCTCAGACCATAAACTATGATGGCAAAGAACGTCAAGTAACATCGATAGATCATAGATGTTTTTCTGGTTGTAAAGAGTTGACGAGTGTAAAAATACCAGATGGAGTGACTTCTTTAAAGCAAGATTGCTTTCGTCTATAAACCATACAATATGAAAGCATTAATATCTTTTCTGACATTCATGATCAGCACAATTTGCTGCTATAGCCAGACCTCTATGACGGGTGCGCCGCGACAGTCTGCGGCGCAGCGTGCGACTTTTGATGATATCTTTAGCATTGGTGAGCTGATAAAGAGTGTGAAAGAGGGCAACGTTGGTATTAAGAAAATAGCGGAAAGGAGCGGCTATGCGTTTCGAGGTCGCTATCACGACCCTGAGTTGAACGACTTCTATTATGAGGATGTCTACTATAAGAATTGTATGGTGGCGTCAGACGGCAGTCCGATTAAATATGGTAAGGGTAACTCTTCTGTGCTGATAGCAGGAAGCGTTGGTTTCGGACCTTTCGTCTCGATTCGTGTCTACAACAAACGTGCCTATAACTATATAAAATCGGAACTAAGGAACAAGTTCCATTTCAAAATCGCAGAGGTCGATGGCAAGTGGGCAACGCTGAAGAAAGGTAATGTGATTGTTGACGTCTCCGTGGATGGCAATGCCTATGGTTTCACCTTTTACATCAAATAGACGTTGTATGATTCCTGAAAAAACAAGAGAATATCCATGCTTTTTAAAAGCAAGTCAATAACTAAAAACATCAAACAATGAAAAAACTAATTTTATTCGCATTTTGCGCCCTTATGAGCGTATGTGCATTTGCTCAGAGCAAGATGAGTTGGGAAGTGCAAGCGGGTTTGAACATCTCGAAGATCAACAGCTCCTTGTATAGTTCAAAAGCGGGTTTTCATGTAGGTGTCAGAGGGTAGATGGATCTGCCGTCGCTGTTCGACGGAGCGTATGCTAACGCTGGCGCTTTCCTGTCGTTGAAAGGTGCCTCAATAGATTTTGGCGATTTGGCGGATGGCAAAAGTAACGCCTATTATCTGGAGGCTATACCGTATATCGTGGTACAGAACATGAAGTGGATTTGGATGCTGCTGGCATCTATATCATCAAGGTGAAAGGAAAGACGCTGAAGTTTAGTGTGAAGTAAAACGGAAACTTGCATCCGTATGGATGCTTAAAAAAAACAGACAAAGGCGGTGCTCCGAGTGAAATCGGAACATCGCCTTTATTCTTGGGGCTTACCCCACTTTCATTTTTCCCTGCCCAAGGAAAAAATCTCCTTGCCCACGTAGAAATTATGCTTTGGGCAGGAAATAATTTTTGGGGGCGTATTCTAAATCCTTATAATAATTCTGGAAGCTGAAATAACTTGACACTATTGCTTCCCTTGATGAGGATGTAATGGTCGTGAGGCTGTGCTTCCTTGATGGCAGCCTTTACCTCTTCTACATCATGGAACTTGCGGTAACTGCAAGGGATATCCTTGAACTCATCACCTACCAGCCAGACATTCTCCAAACCGGCAGCCTGTAGTTGGTCAACTACCTTCTGATGTTCCTCGTGACTTACTTCTCCAAGCTCGCCCATCTGGCCTAAGATAGCCATCTTTTGAGGTACATCCATCACGCGGAAATTCTCGATGGCGGCAGCCATACTGGATGGGTTGGCATTGTAGGCATCTACCACCAGCTTATTGTGCGCCGTCTCTTCCAACTGTGAACGGTTATTGCTTGGAATGTAATTTTCCAAAGCGTGGTCTATCTGCTGAGGCTTCACATCGAAATGAAGACCGATGGTGATGGCGGCAAGCATGTTGTCGATATTGTAAGAGCCGATGAGATGAGTCTGAACCTCATGCCAGTCGAAACTCTCGGAGCGCCAGCGGAACTTCAGGAAAGGAGCGCAGGAGATAACCTCTCCCCAAACATCGCAGTTCTCATCTTTGCCGTAGGTGATGAGGCGGTTGATATTGCGCTGGTCTGCCATCTCCATCAAGTGTTCGTTGTCGGCATTGATGAATACCAAAGCATCGTTGGCCGCAAGGAAGTCGTAAAGTTCGCCCTTGGTCTTCTTTACTCCCTCAAAACTGCCGAAACCTTGCAGGTGGGCACGCCCCACATTGGTAATCATGCCGCAGGTAGGTTCCACGTAATCCACGAGTTTCTGGATGTCGCCAGGATGGGAGGCACCCATTTCTACAACAGCAATTTCATTTTCCGGATTGAGGCGGAAGAGCGTCTTAGGAACACCGACATCATTATTAAAATTGCCCTGTGTAAACATCACGTTGTATTTCTCATCGAGCACGGCAGAAACCAATTCCTTGGTTGTGGTCTTGCCGTTGGTACCGGTGATACCTATAACAGGAATGTCGAAGTGGCGACGGTGCTCACGGGCGAGTTCCTTGAAGGTGGTGAGGCAATCTTCTACGAGGATATAGCGCTCATCGCCCTCCTTGGCATACTCCTTTTCGTCAATAATCACATAGGCACAGCCTTTCTCCAAAGCCATGTCGGCAAACTTGTTGCCATCAAACGATGCGCCCTTCAAAGCCAGGAAGATACTGCCCTCTGGACAGTCGCGGCTATCGGTGGTAATCACCGGGTGCGCTTGGTAAATCTGATAGAGTTCTGAAATTTCCATAGTCTATAACTATTGTTTTGAGTGCAAAAGTACTTTAAATCGTGGAAATATCAAACAATTTTCTTAAAAAAAGCGAGTTATCTCGAATATTCTTTCTATTTTTGCAAGAAAATAGTTGATAAATGGAATATACAATCAATATAAAGGGACGATTGATGGATCTGAATACTCCTCAGGTGATGGGTATTCTGAATGTAACACCCGACAGTTTTTACTCTGGTAGTAGAAAACAGACTGAGGAGGAAATTGCCAACAGAGCCAACCAAATCATTGCTGAAGGTGGAAGCATCATCGATATCGGGGCTTTCTCTACCCGTCCGGGTGCTGATGAAGTTTCGGAAGAGGAGGAGGGAAGACGACTGAAGTTCGCTCTCGACATCGTTCGTCGTGAACAACCGGATGCTGCGATCTCTGTAGATACTTATCGCCCAACCTTGGCACGCAAGTGTATAGAAGAGTGGGGGGCTGATATCATCAATGATGTATCGGAAGGTGGTATCACGGGCATTGCCAATGTTCCGCTTGAGCAGCGTCATGAGGAATATCCGGAGATGTTCCGGTTGGTTGGTGAACTGAAGGTACCTTATATATTAATGTCTGTGCAGCCTACACTTGCCGGAATGATGAAGGGCTTTGCCAAGGAAGTGCAGCAATTGCGTGATCTTGGTGCCAAGGATATCATTCTGGATCCGGGGTTCGGTTTCGGCAAGAATCTCATTCAGAATTATCAGATATACAATGAGATGGAAAAGCTGAATGTGCTGGAACTGCCTGTGCTGGTGGGTATCTCCCGTAAGAGCATGATCTATAAACTGTTGGGTGGTGATGCTACCACTTCTCTCAATGGAACTTCGGTGCTTGATACCATTGCTCTGATGAAGGGTGCCAAGATACTGCGTGTCCATGATGTGAAGGAGGCTGTCGAGGCTGTAAGGATTGTAGATGCCATGATGGATAAAGATTAAGTTGAAATGATAGAATTCGGTATAAAAGATGCTTTAGACATCCTGCTGGTAGCTTCACTGCTATTCTATGTCTATCGCTTGATGAAGGAGTCCCGCTCCCTCAACATATTTGTGGGCATCATGCTCTTTGTGCTTATCTGGCTTTTCGTGAGTCAGGTGTTGGAAATGCGTCTCCTGGGTTCGATCTTGGATAAGTTGGTGAGCGTGGGAGTCATTGCGCTGATTGTTATCTTCCAGGAAGATATCCGCCGTTTCCTTTATGAGATAGGTTCGCAGAAGGGGATGAGGCGATTGGTGCGCTTCTTCCATTCCAACAAGGATAGTCAGCGGGAGGCGGATAAGGAAACCATCATGCCTATCGTGATGGCCTGTATGAGCATGGCAAAGAAATATGTGGGCGCCCTGATCGTTATCGAGCGGGGAGTTCCGCTGAAGGATATCATGGATACGGGAGAGGAGATAGATGCTAAGATTAACCAGCGGTTGATAGAGAACATCTTTTTCAAGAACTCGCCTCTGCATGATGGTGCGATGGTGATAAGCAACAAGCGAATCATGTCGGCAGGTTGTATCCTCCCAGTGAGTCATAATCTGGATATTCCTAAAGAATTAGGTCTCCGTCACCGTGCAGCCTTGGGTATTTCGCAGAGTAGTGATGCCATTGCCGTCATCGTATCGGAAGAGACGGGAAGAATTAGTGTGGCTATCAAGGGTGAGTTTAAACTGAGACTTTCTGCAGAGGAGTTGGAGAGTATATTGACGCAGGAAATTATATAGAAGAGCGTAGATCGAAGAGTGAAGGATTCAAGAAAAAAGCATATGAATTCTTCACTTTTCACTCTTCGTTCTTCACTTTTTTCACTCCGTAAACCTTTACAAATAGTAATATCTCTGATTTTAGCTTTTTTTACACAATAATATTTAGCTTATATCAAACTTTTTATGTACTTTTGCAAAGTCGATGTGGCAAACAAACGGGTTTATGCCTGAATGTGATGCCTCATCTTGGACAAATCTACTTAGCAAACAACAAAAATTAAATAAATAAAAAAGTAAAATGGATTTATTACAGCAAATTGTAGCTCGCGCTAAAGCTGATAAGCAGCGCATCGTGCTCCCTGAAGCAGAAGAGGAGCGTACATTGAAAGCAGCCGATAAAGTTTTGGCTGATGATCTCGCAGACATCATCCTCATCGGTAACCCTGCCAATATTAAGAATCTCGCAGCACAGTGGGGTCTTAACAACATCGACAAGGCTACTATCGTTGATCCACAAAACAACCCTAAGACTGAGGAATATGCTGAGAAGCTCGCTGAACTTCGTAAGAAGAAGGGCATGACAGTAGAGCAGGCTCGTGAACTTGTAACTAAGAACAACCTCTACCTCGGTTGTATGATTATCAAGACTGAGGGTGCTGATGGTCAGATCTCAGGTGCATTGAGCACAACTGGTGATACGCTCCGTCCAGCTCTTCAGATTATCAAGTGTACTCCAGGTATCACTTGCGTAAGTGGTGCTATGTTGCTCATCTCTGATCAGAAGCAGTACGGTCAGGATGGCGTAGTGGTAATGGGTGACGTTGCTGTAACTCCAAACCCTACAGCAGACCAGCTTGCTCAGATTGCCTATACTACAGCTCATACAGCTCAGTCTGTAGCAGGTATTAAGGATCCTCAGATTGCTATGTTGAGCTTCTCTACAAAGGGTAGTGCTAAGGATGCTATCAATAAGGAGACTGGTAAGAGCGTATATATCATCGACAAGGTGACAGACGCAGTAGCAATCGCTAAGGAGAAGTTCCCAGAGCTTCATCTCGATGGTGAGCTTCAGGCCGATGCAGCTCTTGTTCCTGAGGTAGCTGCCAAGAAGGCTCCAGGTTCTGACATAGCTGGTAAGGCTAATGTATTGGTAGTTCCTAACCTTGAGGTGGGTAACATCGGTTACAAGCTCGTTCAGCGTTTGGGTGGTGCCATCGCTATCGGCCCTATCCTTCAGGGTATCGCTCGTCCTGTAAACGACCTCTCTCGTGGTTGCTCTATAGATGATATCTACTACATGGTAGCTATCACCGCTTGCCAGGCACAGGATGCTAAGAAGGCTTAATTCAACATTTAACATTTAACATTTACATTATTATGAAAGTATTGGTTCTGAACTGTGGTAGTTCATCTATCAAGTACAAGTTATATAATATGGACGATGAGTCTGTATTGGCACAGGGTGGTGTAGAGCGTATCGGTCTTGATAACGCATTCATCAAGGTGAAATTGCCTAATGGCGAGAAGAAGCAGATTATGCACGATATGCCTGACCACAAGGAAGGTGTGAACTTCGTGTTCAAGTGCTTGCTCGATCCAGAAATCGGCGCTATCAAGGACTTGAAGGAAATCGACGCTGTAGGACACCGTGTCGTACAGGGTGGTGATAAGTTCAAGGAGAGCGTTATTGTTGATCAGAGCGTTGAGGATGGTATCGAGGAACTTTGCGACCTTGCTCCTGTTCACAACGCTGGCCACCTGAAGGGTATCCGTGCCGTTGACTCTTTGATGCCAGGCACTCCTCAGGTTTGCGTATTCGACAACGCATTCCACAGCACAATGCCAGACTACGCTTACCTCTATGCAATTCCTTATGAGTTGTATGAGAAGTACCACGTACGCCGTTATGGTTTCCACGGAACATCTCACCGCTATGTTTCTAAGCGTGTTTGCGAGATTCTCGGTCTTGACCAGAACAACTCTAAGATCATCACTTGCCACATCGGTAACGGTGGCTCTGTAGCTGCTGTATTGAATGGTAAGGTATTGGATACTTCAATGGGCTTGACTCCATTGGCTGGTTTGATGATGGGTTCACGTTGTGGTGACATCGATGCTTCTGCTGTTACTTATCTGATGGAGAAGTTGAACATGAAGCCACAGGAGATGGCTGACTTCCTGAACAAGAAGAGTGGTGTGCTCGGTATTACAGGTATTTCTTCTGATATGCGTGACATCGAGAACGCTGCCAACGAGGGTAATGAGAAGGCTCAGTTGGCTCTCCGTATGTACGAATATCGCATCAAGAAGTATATCGGTGCTTACACAGCAGCTATGGGTGGTGTTGATGCTATCGTATTTACTGCAGGTGTAGGTGAGAACCAGACCGGCCTCCGTGAGGAATCTTGCAAGAACCTGGAGTATCTTGGCATCAAGATCAATAAGGAAGTAAATGACAAGGTTCGTGGTGAGGAAGCTATCATCTCTACTGACGACAGTAAGGTGAAGGTAGTAGTAGTTCCTACAGACGAGGAAATCGTTATTGCTCGCGATACTATGGATTTGGTTGCTAATAAGTAATCATCCTATATATAATAAGGTGAAGCTTTTCTGCAACGATAGAAATGCTTCACCTTAATTCTTTTACTATAACACTTAGACTTTGTCTTTGTGAAACAAGCAATACTCATCAGCTATATTATTACTATGTATTAATCTCAATGATAAAAAGATGAAAACAAAGATTGTAACTTTCGGAGAAATTTTGCTTAGAATTTCTAAGCCTGGTTATCAACGTTTATTCCAGGGCCGTCGCATGGAAGGCAATTATGGAGGCAGTGAGGCGAATGCCGCTATCTCACTGGCTTATTTGGGAAACAACGTAGAATATGTCACCCGTGTGCCTTATGGGGAAATGGGAGAGGCTGCGCTGATGCATCTCAGAGAGTATGGTCTGAATGTTTCGCATGTGGTACGTGGCGGAGAACGTCTGGGTACTTATTATTTTGAGGAAGCCGTGGCGATGCGTAATTCCCGCGTGATTTATGACCGCAAGAATTCTTCTTTTTATTCATTGAAAAGGAATATGGTGAAATGGGATAAGGTTTTGGCTGATGCGGCTGTATTCCACTGCTCTGGTATTACTTGTGCCATCAGCCGTGATGCGATGGAATCTACCATGGATGCCATCAAATTGGCGGTATCGGATGGCTTGACCATTGTCTGCGATATCAACTACCGTAAGAATCTTTGGGGATACGGATTGGAACCTCATGATGTGCTCTTCCAGATGATGCAATACAGCGATATTATCTTTGGCGACCAGAATGAGTGGGAGGTTGCCAGCGGTGTACCTCATATTCCTTTTGAGGCTTTGGATGAAAACTATGAGATAGATAAGGAGGCTTATCTGGAGTATTTCCGCAAGATGCACAAGCTCTTCCCTAAGTGTAAGAAAATGGTGATGGCAGTACGCAATCAGATTGCCAGCAGTCATCATACCCTGAGTGGTTTGCTTTACGATTCTCAGGAAGACAAACTCTATACTACCAGAATCTACGATATTCAGCCTATCATTGACCCGATGGGTGTAGGAGATGCTTTTGTGGCAGCCTATATACATGCTCATCAGAAATGGGGCGATGAAAATCAATATTGTCTGGACTTCTCCTTGTCGGCAAGTGCTATCAAGAATACCATTCCAGGTGACCAGAACCTGGTGTCGGAAGAGGAGATTATCCATAATATGACTTCTTCAGGAGGAAGAATACAGCGATAACAATAAAGGGCAGCTTCATGGGCTGCCCTTTATTGTTATGGTTGGCTTTCGCCTTCCACGTATTCTTCCATAAACATGTGTTCTCCATCGAATACGGCATAAGTAAACTGCCAGATCCAATCTCCTAAAATCATCATGCGGGTTTTCTTGCTGAGCATGAGATCCAGTTCGATGTGGCGATGGCCAAACATGAAGTAGTCGATGTTCTTGTGCCCTTGCATATACTGTTTGGCAAAACGGACGAGGAATTCCTTCTTTTCGCCCATGTATGGTTCTTCTTTTCCATCAGCCCGTTTAAGTCTGCTATGCTTTGCCCAGTTCAGTCCCAATGCCATTCCCCATCGTGGATGGATGGCATTCAGCAGGCGTTGGCAGGTAGGGTTGTGGAACATGGATTTCAATAATTTAAACTTCTTGTCAGGATCTCCAAGTCCGTCACCATGAGCCAGGAAAAATACCTTGTCGTAAATTTCTACGGTCTGAGGTTTGTAATGCACGATGACCCCACATTCCTGCTCCAGATAGCCGTATGTCCAGAGGTCATGATTGCCCGTGAAGAAATGTACTTCTACTCCCATATCGGTCAACTCAGAGAGTTTTCCCAAAAAGCGGGTGTACCCTTTGGGTACCACATATTTGTATTCGTTCCAGAAGTCAAACATATCGCCTAAAAGATATATGGCAGAGGCTTTTGTCTTGATGCTGTCCAGAAAGCGTACCAGACGGCGTTCCTGCATGCGGGCATGCGGTATGGCTAACGAACCCAGATGTGCATCTGAAAGGAAATATACATTTTTCATAAGCGAAACTTTTTAAGTGAAGAGTGAAGAATGAAGAGTGAAGAATTCAACGGCTTTGTCTTTATTCGAAGCCAAGTTCTACGCGAGCTTCCTCGCTCATCATACTCTGATCCCAGGCAGGTTCAAAAACAAGGTTGACGTTTGTTGAATTGACGCCATCTACGCTGTCCACCTTGGTGCGCACATCTTCCAGAATGAAGTCGGCAGCAGGGCATGATGGGGCTGTAAATGTCATGTCAATATCTACATTGCCATCGTCTTTGACATCTATCTTGTAGATCATTCCCAATTCCCAGATATTCACAGGAATTTCAGGGTCGTAAACGGTTTTGAGTACATCTACGATTTTCTCTTCTATTTTTGTTTTTTCTTCTTGAGTCATAAATGCTTTATTCTTTTTGTGAAGGAGCACACGAAATGCTACCTGTATGATTATTGTTTATATTTTGCAAAGGTAGCATAAAATACAGAGAAAACAAAATAAAAGGTGATTTATTTTCGCTCTTTGTGCTGATATTTTCTTGAGAAATGCTGATATTTACAGTTTCCCTTTGTCATGATAAGAGTAGAAGGCTCCATCCGTGATGATGACATGGTCCATGAAGAAAATGCGCATAATCTGACAGGCCTTGTTGATCTGGTTGGTCAGCAGATCATCGTTTTTGCTTGGAATAGGATTGTTGCTGGGATGGTTGTGACAGATAGCCAAGATGGTGGCATTATTGAGGAACACTTCTTTCATGATGAGGCGGACATCTATGGCTGTTTCTGTGATACCGCCATGAGAGATGCGTTCTGCCTTAATGAGTTTGAAGTTCTGGTTCATCAGGAGAATCCAACCTTCTTCCACATCGAGATCTTGCATACGGGGGAGCATGTAGTTGTAGATAGCCAATGATGAGCCTAAGTCGGGACGTACTCCAATTTTGTCAAGAGCACGGCGCTTGCCAAGTTCGCAAGCTGCTTGTAAAGTGATGGCTTTGGCAGGTCCCATACCTTTGTATTGCTGTAGTTCCTGTAGGTTCATCTTGCCGAGTGTATTGAGGTTGTTGTCGCAATTGTTGAGAATACGTTTCATCAGTTCTACGGCACTTTCGTCTCTGGAACCAGAACCGATAAGGATGGCGCATAGTTCTGCATTTGACAATGCACTGGGACCTAAACTTTCGAGTTTCTCGCGAGGCTGGTCTTCTGAAGCCCACTTCGCTATGGATAGTTTTTCGCTCATATTTGTTGATTTTGAAAAGTTTTCGCAGGAATTCTTTATTTGTAGAAGGTCTTGTTGTAAGCGCTGAATTCGCTCTTGCCCAAGATGCATCTCTTCCACCATGCAGACAGGAATCCGCAACCATAGCCCATCAGTTGGGTAAACGCAGCTCGGATACTCAGTATGCCAATCTTCAAACTCTGATTCTGTTTGGTACTGTCGATAACTAACGCTACGATATAGAGTAGAATCAAGAATAAGCCGATGCAACCCAATGCTGCCATGGCATTGCCAAGTACTGGAAAAATGTGCTCTGTGCCCAACAGGTATGGTAAGAAACCAAAGAACAGGAGTAACAGCGTGCCTATGACGCCAACGGTAAAGGCCATTGGAAGTAAATGCACGAGCTTGAGGCTCTCTGGATATTTCTTGTAGAGGTTGATGCGGGCAATACCGCTATTATAGACCTGACGCCAGAATTTACGGAAATCAGTACGACGCTTGTGCCATACCCATGCTTCAGGGAAGAGGCGGCAACGGCAACCTGCTTTGAATATACGGATAGAAAAATCTATATCCTCTCCGAAACGCATGGCAGAAAAACCATTCAATCTGAGATAAACATCCTTGCGGATACCCATATTGAATGAACGGGGATAGAATTTATCCATCTTCTTTTTGCCGCCACGGATACCACCGGTGGTGAAAAAAGATGTCATGGAGTAAGATATAGCTTTTTGGGTATCTGTAAATGATGAATGCGCCTTGTCAGGACCGCCGAATGCATCAGCAGGCTCACGGCTCAATTCATCATTTACAGCTTTGAGATAATTTTCAGGAAGGACTACGTCGCTGTCAAGTATCAACAGATACTCGCCTGATGCTCTCTCAGCACCATAGTTGCGACTTTGTCCTGGACCAGAGTTCTCCTTGAAGAAATACTGAATATCCATCTTGTCTTTGTACGCATCACAAACCTCCTTGCAAGGAATCTTAGAGCCGTCTTCAACGATGATGACCTCGAAGTCCTTGACGGTCTGGTGTGTCAAACTCTCAAGTAGTTCGCTCACCTCATCAGGGCGATTGAATACAGGGACAATGATGGAATATTTCATATATGATTCAAGTTTAGTTGATTAGAACTCTGATAGGAACAGGCGAGGAATTACTCGCTTACACGACCGAGGTAGCTACCGTCACGAGTATCGATCTGGATAGTCTCACCTTCGTTTACGAACAAAGGAACGCGAACCTCAGCACCAGTCTCCAAAGTAGCAGGCTTAGTAGCGTTGGTAGCAGTGTTACCCTTAACACCTGGCTCAGAGTGAGTAATCTTCAAAGTAGTCTTAACAGGCATTTCTGCCAAGAGGATAGTACCATCAGTTGTATCAGTTACAACCTCTACTACATCACCTTCCTTCATGTACTGACCACCAGTAACGTTCTCCTTAGCGATAGGCACCTGCTCGAAAGTCTCCTGATTCATAAAGATGCAACCAGTAGCATCCTCGTAGAGATACTGATAAGGGCGGCGCTCAACGCGAACATCCTCCAACTTGAAACCTACCTGGAAAGTACGCTCCAAAACACGGCCGTCAGCCACGTTCTTCAACTTGGTGTTCATGACAGTATTACCCTTACCTGGCTTTCTGTGCTGAAAGTCAATACAAACCCAAACTTTGCCATCCATGCGGATGCAAGTACCAATCTTAATTTCCTGTGAATTAATCATTTTGTTTATCTTGAATTATATTATATTTCTGTAAAACGGTGCAAAGTTACGGTAAAATCACGAAAAACCCAAGCAATTATCGAAAAAAACATAAATATTTAAGCTAATTTTTGCAGTTTTCTTGGTTATTTCAGAAATAATGCGTAATTTTGCAGCCCGAAAGGTGTGTTATGCCCTCTTTTTTGGAATATTAATTAAAAAAATAATAAAGAAAAATGAAAAGAACATTTCAGCCTCACAATCGTCGTCGCGTGAACAAGCATGGTTTCCGTGAGCGTATGGCAACAAAGAATGGTCGTCGTGTATTGGCTTCTCGCCGTGCTCATGGCCGTAAGAAGTTAACTGTGTCTGACGAGCACCACGGAAAATAATATTCGTTGGGCTTCAGAATTAACGATGACATTGAAAGCAGCAGGGATAACTCCTATGCTGCTTTTTGTGTTTATAGACCTTTAGGTGTTTTGCCTCTTTTTGTTTTAGGTCTCTTTTGTATTTATAGCCTTCTTCTCAACAATAAATTGAAAAAATCATTTTTTTATTTTGTATTGTCTTCGATTTATACTATCTTTGCAGACAAAAATGAAATAGAATGACTTCATCTGAATTTTTTAATAAGTTTAAGAGCAAGTATCTCTGGGGCAATCTCTTCGCTATGGGAGTGGTTGTCGCACTGCTTTGTGTGGGCGTTAAGTTCGGTATTGAACTCTATACTCATCATGGTGAGGCTATTCTGATTCCGGATATCCGGTATAAGAGTTTCGCTGACGCTGAGCGTATCCTTGATGATGCCGGACTTCAGATTGAAGTGACGGATACGGGATATGTGCGCAATCTTCCTCCTGACTGTATCTTGGAACAATCTCCTGTTTCTGGAGAAAGGGTAAAGGCTGGACGAGTGATTTATGTGACTATCAACTCTGATCACACACCTACCTTGACCATCCCTGATGTGATTGACAACAGTTCTCTGCGAGAGGCTATGGCTAAGTTGACAGCCATGGGCTTCAAGTTGGGTGCTCCTCAGTATATACCTGGTGAGGAAGACTGGGTTTATGGTATCCTGGTCAAGGGAAAGCATGTGGTTGCTGGTGATAAGGTGTCCATTGATGCGATTCTTACGGTACAGGTGGGAAATGGTCAGCGTGATGCTGCTGATTCCGTCAACTATGTTGATCCTAAGTATGAACAGGAAGAGTTTGAGGAGGAGGTTCAAGAGTCGGGAGATGCTGACAATTTTGAGGTCGTTCCTGGCACGGAAAACACTGATCCTTCGACTCCTTCACATTCACATAACGAAGTGGTAGAATAGGTAAGTGATGAATGAAGAAAGATATGTGAAGAATTCAATTGTACGAACGAATGAGATTTTTAGATTATATATATAATAAGGTATATGCTCCAGTGGAGAATGATTTCGGTTTTGATGATGCTGGAGATGTTGATGGGCTTGATGAAGAGTTGGATGATGAGCTTCAGCCTATCGGCGAGTCGTCCTCGTCGGATGGTGAACTCTATGAGCACTGGAAGGTGCAGGTGGATGCTAATCAGGATCCGGTGAGAATTGATAAATACCTGGCTGATAAAATGGCATACCAGAGCCGTAATCGTATTCAGCAGGCTGCTGATGCCGGTTTTATCCATGTCAACGGGAAACCTGTAAAGAGTAATTATAAGGTTCGCCCGAATGATATGATCACGTTGATGATGGACCGTCCAAGACATGAGACCAGCATCAAACCAGAGGAGATTGACATCAATGTGGTTTATGAAGATGACCAGTTGATGGTCGTAAATAAAGAGGCTGGTATGGTAGTGCATCCTGGCGCTGGTAATTTCCATGGTACGCTGATTCAGGCTGTAGCCTGGCATCTGAGAGATATGCCGGAATTTGATGCCAACGATCCGGAAGTGGGACTGGTGCATCGTATTGATAAGGATACGTCCGGCTTGCTCGTTGTAGCAAAGACTCCTGGTGCCAAGACCTCTTTGGGAAAGCAGTTTTTCAATAAGACCACCCATCGCAGATACAATGCTTTGGTATGGGGAAATATCGTTGAGGACGAAGGTCGTATCGAGGGGAACATCGGAAGAGATCCCAAGAATCGTCTTCGTATGAAGGTGTTCGATCCGGATAGTGGTATCGGTAAAAGTGCGGTAACGCATTATCGGGTATTGGAGCGCTTTGGATATACCACGCTTGTGGAGTGTGTGCTGGAGACAGGTAGAACCCATCAGATTCGTGCTCACATGAAGCATATCGGTCATCCGCTCTTTATGGACGAGACGTATGGTGGTGCAGAAATATTGAGAGGACAGAGAAGTAGCAGTTACAAGGCTTTTATACAAAATTGTTTCAAACTCTGCCCAAGACAGGCACTCCATGCCAAGACACTTGGCTTTGTGCATCCTACTACCCAACAGCAGATGGATTTCGATAGCGAGTGGCCTGATGACTTCCGCAAACTCATAGAGAAGTGGAGAGGATTCATCGCAGGAACCACACAAGATACGTTCCAGACTAAGTGATGATTCTATAGGTCAAAAGTGACAGATAAAAAAGATTCTAATTCATTAAATATAAATAAGAGATGGAAAATAACAAAAGAACGATAGCCATCGTCTGCGGTGGTGATTCTTCTGAGCACGACGTATCATTGCGCTCAGGTCAGGGTTTGTACTCTTTCTTTGATAAAGAGCGCTATAACATATATATAGTCGATGTCAAGGGCACCGACTGGCATGTAGCCTTTGATAATGGTGATACTGCCGAAATTGACAAGAATGATTTCTCTTTTGTCAAGGATGGACAGCGCAAGTATTTTGATTATGCGTATATTACGATTCATGGTCAGCCTGGTGAGAATGGTGTAATGCAGGGCTATTTCGACCTGATTCATTTGCCTTATTCTACAAGTGGTGTTCTTGTAGAGGCTATGACTTTTGATAAGTATGTACTCAACAATTATCTTCGTGGATTTGGTATCAATGTAGCTGATAGCATCTTGCTCCGCCGTGGTGAGGAGTATGATGATGAGGCTATAGCCAAGCGCATCGGTATGCCTTGCTTTGTAAAGCCTGCTGCTGACGGCAGTAGCTTTGGTGTGAGCAAGGTGAAGAATGCTGACCAGCTGGCTCCAGCCCTCCGTGTGGCTTTCATGGAGGCTGAGGAAGCTATGATAGAGGGATTCATGGATGGTGTTGAAATTTCTCAGGGTATATACAAGACTGCCGACAAGTGTGTGGTTTTGCCTGCTACTGAAGTGGTGACCAGCAATGAATTCTTCGATTATGATGCCAAGTACAATGGACAGGTACAGGAAATTACTCCTGCTCGTCTTTCTCCTGAAACTGCAGCAGAAGTGGCTAAGACTACTTCCCGCATCTATGATATCCTTCATGCTAATGGTATTATCCGTATTGATTATATCATCACCAAGGATGAGAACGGTAAGGATAAGGTGAACATGCTGGAAATCAATACGACACCGGGTATGACCGTTACAAGTTTCATTCCGCAGCAGGTTCGTGCCGCAGGACTTGATATCAAGGATGTGCTCAGTGACATTGTAGAGAATCAATTTTAAAAGCTTTACATCATGAAAATCCCTCAAGAATTTGATACCATTAGACCTTGGGAGCCGGAAGACCTCCCGGAGGTATTTGATCGTTTGCTGGCAAACGACCAGTTCAAGCAAGTGTTGGCATACCTGTATCCACAGGTACCATTGGAAATGATTGCCCAAAAGTTGAAGGCTTGTAAGACAAATCTTGATTTCCAGCTGGCTTTCGCTTATGACTTCGTTCTTGGCATATTGAAGAAGGCGACTACGGGCTGCGAGATGGACTGTTCGTCACTCGACAATACCCGCAACTATACCTTCATCAGTAATCATCGTGATATCGTGCTCGATTCTGCTATCCTCGATGTCATGCTGATAGAAAACAAGTTCAAAACGACTTGCGAGATAGCCATCGGCGATAATCTCCTGTCTCTTCCATGGGTCAAGGATCTGGTACGTGTCAACAAGGCATTCATCGTAGAGCGTGCCTTGAGTATGCGTCAGATGTTGATGTCCAGTAAGCGTCTTTCCGACTATATGCACTTTGCTATCAAGGAGAAAAATGAGAATATCTGGATTGCCCAGCGTGAAGGTCGTGCCAAGGATAGCAATGACCGTACCCAGAAATCAATTCTCCAGATGATGTCTATGGGTGGTGAGGGAAGTATTATAGAACGATTGAAGCAGTTGCATCTGGTTCCTCTGTCTATCAGTTATGAGTATGACCCATGCGATTTTCTGAAGGCAAAGGAATTCCAGCAGAAGCGTGATCATGCGGAGTGGAAAAAGGGACCTACTGATGATCTGGTAAGTATGCAGACTGGTATCTTCGGTTATAAGGGACACGTACATTATCATGCTGCCCCATGTCTTGATGAGTATCTTGATTCTCTGGATCCGGATATGCCAAAGCAGGATATATATAATAAGGTAGCTGCTTATATTGACCAGCAGATACATCGTAATTACCGTTTGTATCCTGGAAATTATGTGGCTCTCGATATGCTGGAGGAAACGGAGGCTTATACCGATCAATATACTGCTGAAGACAAAGCAAAATTTGAAAAGTATATCCAGGGTCAACTTGCAAAAATTGACCTTCCTAATAAGGATGAGGTCTACTTGAAAGAGCGTCTGTTGACGATGTATGCTAATCCTGTACGTAATAACCTTGCTGCTCAATAAGCAGCAAGGTTATTTTTTTAGAATACCTCTGGTTTCACTTCGAAGCCAGTAGAGCTTGATGCCTGTGCGGCAGGAAATGAAATCATAAGTGATGAGAGAATTCCGACGAAGGTTAGATGACAGAATCTTTATAATTCCTTATTTTGTAGAACATGTTTCTTTCTCTGCAATGCACTCCATCTCTATCAGCCAGCCAGGGCGGCATACTTTTGCGTCCACGATGATGCGTGGTATCTGTGGATAAAACTGTTGCATCAGTCTATCTACCGTATGATAATCGGAAATATCGCGCAAGTAGATGATGAAGTATTGGATGTCATTCATGGTGGCATCACCGTCTTTTAGCAGAGCTCCGATGTTTTCCAGAAGTCTGCCTGTCTGTCTTACAATGTCTCCTTCATAAACTACATCACCTTGTTTGTCGATGCTTGCTGTGCCGGAAATAAAGTATTGCTGTTTGAACTGTTGGTTTCCATCAGAATTTACAGAATGAACTGGTATTGTAACTCGGGTTCCTCTTTCGAAGGCAACTCCATATTCATGAGTAGGATTCAGATGTTCGAGTGCCTGAAGATACTTCTTGTTTTCCTCATTGATATCAGGAATGGTCAGGAAGTCGATGGCCACGGATGCATTCAGAACAGAAGTGCTTCCTCCTATGCCTGTACTGGCGATATAGTGAGTATCTGCAGTAAGACCTTGTTGGCTGAATACGTCGTTTCGGGCTTCTACCACGCCTTGATAGTTTACATCAATATCGGTTACGTAAATCCATGTTCTTACCAGATTCCGTTCCATGGTCATATCTGTATCAGCGATGAGGCTTAGATATCTTTCAAACAGCATACGGGTTTGCTCGTATGAATCTTTTCCTTTAGCTTCCTCTTCTGTCAGTCGGAGACTATGGAATAGGATAGGGGTCTTATCATCTGTTGTCTTGATTAGGAGAGAAATCTTGCTTCCATCAAGCGGAGGTTGCTCTACAATCGTAAGATTGGTATCTTTGAGAAATTCCTGATAAAGGAGCGATTCCTGTAGCTCTTTTATCTGGTTTTTGGAGTCGCTGAGGAAAACCTTGCAATACTGCAAGGTTCTATTCTGCAGATTCTCTGTGTCGAGATAATTACCTATTTTTAGATACAGAAAGTTGAGGCGGTCGTTGAAAGTGCCCTTAGCTTCTGGTGATAATGTAATGTATTTGTCCATCTTCTTCTTTTTTTTCGGCGGCAAAGGTACAGATAATATTTGAAATATGTGAATTTGGACAGAATGAAAAGATAAAAATACCGAGAAATGGGGATGGAATCATGAGGGGGAAGAACGAAAAAGGGAAGTAAAGGCTTGTTTTCCTTTACTTCCCCAATCTCTTTCTTATTTCCTGCTTTAGAGTGACTCAAGCATACGCTTGATGACAACCTCGGCTGAAATCTCACGGTTGGCTGCCTCTGGAATGACCAGACTGTTCTGGCTTTCGATGACATCATCTGTAACAATCAAACCACGGCGAACTGGCAAGCAATGCATGAAGCAACCGTCATTGGTCCAGCTCATGTGCTCCTCGTCGATGGTCCAGCTCATGTCCTTGCTCAGAATCTCACCATACTGTGCTGGGTCTTTTACGCCTGGACAGCTCCAGTTCTTAGCATAAACGAAGTCTGCGCCTTCCAATGCTTTCTTCTGGTCGTACTCCACCTTGGCATTGCCTACGAACTTAGGGTCGAGTTCATAACCTTCAGGATGGGTTACTACGAAATCTACATCGGCTGCATTCATCCACTGGGCGAATGAGTTTGGTACGGCTTGAGGCAAGGCACGGCAATGAGGAGCCCAGGTCAGAACCACCTTAGGACGAGCCACCTTCTTGTGCTCCTCGATGGTGATGAGGTCGGCGAATGCCTGGAGTGGGTGAACGGTAGCAGTCTCCATGGCAAAAACAGGGCGGCCGCTGTACTTCACGAACTGGTTGACGATGGTCTCGGCATAATCGTAGTCACGGTCTTTCAAACCGGCAAAGCTGCGTACACCGATGAGGTCGCAGAAACTTCCCATCACAGGTATGGCCTCAAGCAGGTGTTCACTCTTGTCGCCATCCATGATAACGCCACGTTCTGTCTCCAACTTCCATGCACCAGCATTTACGTCGAGCACGATTACATTCATGCCCAGGTTCATTGCTGCCTTTTGTGTACTTAAACGGGTACGGAGACTGTTGTTGAAAAATATCATCAGCAAGGTCTTGTTCTTGCCCAACTCTTGATAACCGAAACGGTTTGCTTTCACTTCCTGAGCCTCGGCGAGCGCTGCTTTCAGGTCGCCAAGGTCTTCAACATTAAAGAATGTCTTCATTGTTATTTTGTTTTTAATTTCTTGTTTGTCCATTTCCTGTAATCAACCACTTGTAGGTGGTAATCTCTTCTAGCGCCATTGGTCCGCGAGCTCCAAGTTTCTGGGTACTGATGCCAATTTCTGCGCCCAGTCCAAATTGTGCGCCATCGGTGAAGCTGGTTGGAGCGTTCACATAGACGCAAGCAGCATCTACCATCATCTGGAATTTCTTTTGGGCTGCTTTGTCATTAGAAACGATACTTTCGCTGTGTCCGCTTCCGTAAGTAGCGATATGGTCGAGTGCTTCGTCTTCAGAAGCTACAGTCTTGATACCCATCTGCATACTGAGCCATTCGGTGTTCCAGATGCTCTTCACGTTGGCATCGGCTTCCTTCATCTTCGCCTCGCTTTCCTCTGCCTTATATAATAAGGTATCAGGATAGTGTCCCTTTAATGCCTCGTAAGCTTGGGTATCAGCATGAATCTTGGTTTGCTTCTCGGCGAGTCCTTCACAGAGGGCAGGGAGGTCGCTCAATCTGTTTTCGTGAATCAACAGACAGTCGAGTGCATTGCATACGCTTACTCTTCGGCACTTGGCATTGGTGATGATGCGCTTGCCCATCTCCAAGTCACCATCCTTGTCAAAGTAACAGTGTACCACGCCTGCTCCTGTCTCAATGACCGGTACTTTGGCAGTATCACGAACGAAGTTGATGAGTTTCTTTCCGCCACGAGGAATGCAGAGGTCGATATAGCCAACGGCATTCAGCATTTCTCCCGTAGCTTCATGGGTAGCAGGTAGGAGCGTACATACGTCAGGATTCACTCCATACTTTATCAACACCCTGTGGATAAGTTCGACACCCGCTGAGTTAGAGGCATTTGCATCCTTTCCACCCTTCAATACGCAGGCATTGCCGCTCTTGAAGCAGAGAGAAAAAACATCGTAGGTTACGTTAGGACGAGCCTCATAAATCATACCGATGACTCCGAAAGGAACGGCAATTCTCTGCAGGTGCAATCCGTTTTCGAGTGTTTTGTCTTTGAGAACTCTTCCAAGTGGTGAGGGCAACGTGCTGACGTGTCTCATATCCGAAGCAATATCCTGAAGTCGCTGCTCAGTAAGTTGCAGTCGGTCATAGAGCGGGTTCGCCTTGTCCATCTTTGCCAGATCTTCTGCATTTGCTGCAAGGAGCGCAGGAGTTTCGGCGATGATGGCATCAGCCACCGCCTGCAGAATTTCATTACGTTGATCATCGCTGAGCAAGCTTAAGGTCTTGCTGGCAGTCTTCACTTTTTGGAAAGTCTCTCTTAGTTCCATTGGCTATTTCCTTTCTTATTTGATGATAAGATATTTTGTAATGTGTTACGAGTTTCCTCTTAACAACGGCAAAGGTAAGCATAAATATCGGAAATTACAAACCTTATGCAAGAAAAAGTAATAGTTTTATAGATAAATGGATAGTTATACGGAAAATGAGATAAAAAAAGATCAGGCACTGCCTGACCTTTTTGAAATGGTGCCTCCTTTGCATACCATTCACGAGCCTTCTTGTCTTTCTTCTTAGCTAAGATGGGGATATTGGAGGCAAGTTTTATGTTCTCTTGCTTATTCTGGCTCTGATTAGCCTATCACATTGCATAGTTGGTTGATGGCTGCATCAAAAGTGGTGAGGTCTTTCGCTCGCTTTCTGATGGCTGTCTTGTAATTATAGATGGTTTGCGTAGAATAGAACAGGAGGGTGGCTAGTTCCTGACCATCCGTAATTCCTAATCGCATCAGTGCATAGATACGCAGTTCCTTGGTAAGACTGTTAGGGGCTGGGAGAACAATCTGCTTTTCTGGCAACAGCAGTTGGTTGAACTCATCCACGAAGTTAGGGTATAAGTCCATAAAAGCCTTATCGAATCGGTTGTAGAAACTTGAAGCTTCCTCTTCTGCCAACTTATAGCTGTTGATGGCGGTAAGGAGGTCGGCAGTCTGTTTCGCCTTGATCTTGCGGCTCACCAACTTGCGATAATCGTCGAGTTTCTTGATATAGACGGCACTGATGTCCATAAACAATCTCATATAAGTCTCCCTGCGCTTGTTGGTATTGAGCAGCTTCTGGTTCAGTTCGTCCAAGAGTGTATTTTGACTCTTCACCTCCCGACGACTCTTTGCCAAACGTTTATTTATCCTGAAGACAAAGAACATCATCGCCAAGAAGCCAAGAGACACGATACTTACCACAACCAGCGATGCCGTGATGATGCGATTTTTACGTATTCCTTGCTGATGATTCGTTTCCGTGATAAGCGGAAGTATGCGAGAGATCTCAACCATTCGAAGACGATTGTTATAAAACTGAGCATCTTCCATCGAACAATAGATATACTTTGACACACGCTTCGCATACTTAGCATCCTTATTATATAGATAGGTGGAAAGTTCCTGAAGTGCCAAATTTTCTTTCAAGGGACAAATCTGGTCGGAGATGGCCGCCTCTACCAAATATTTCTCATATATGTCCATCTGCCCATTGTCCTGATAATAACGAGCTATACAATATGCTGCAGAAGCATGCACTCTACTGTCAATAGGACTGGCGGCAAGGGCTTTCTGATACCAGCCCAACACTTTCTTGTCTGTGCGATGTAGCAAATACTCCAACTCACCACTCAGATAATAATAGAGCGCGGAATGCTTGTTGCCTACATATTCAAGGGTCTTGGCAAGATAGAGTCTTTTTTGGTCTTGCATTTCCTCCTTGAATTCAGACCTTTCGCAGAAAGCTCCCCAATAGTTATACACCCATGTCAAGGTGTAATAATAGTATTGCATCAGCTTGGGCGAAATGTCTTCTGACTTCAAAGAAAGCAACAGGTCTTCTGCCTGACTATAGAATCCACCTGTGGATAACACCGCAGCCCGATTGATCTTGTTGAGGTTGATGAAATAGTCATTATGCAACTGTTCTGCCAATTGCAGACCCCTGTTGGCATATACCATGGCTGAGTCATATCGATAAGTATAATACTCACGATAGATTTGATTGTAAAGACTCAGACGCTCTCGTTTGTCGGAAGTAAGATTCAGTTTTTTCTTCATTCGTATGAGTTTCTTCTCTTTCTTGGAAGAGAACTCGTCCCGACGAGCAATATATTGGTCCAGACGATGAAGCAACTCATCCTCGTCCTCCAAATCCGCATTACGGGAAAATGCCGCATTTGCCAACATCGGCATCACCACCATCATCAAGAGCCATACTATCTTCTTCATTGTCCTTTGTTTGTTATTGTTCTTACCTGTTTTTGCTTTGTTATGAAAGAGAATAACCCTTTACGGCTGCAAAAATACGACTTTTATTCTTCTTTTCAACATCTACTCTCATAAAAAGTATTAATTCTATATATATTCTGATTATTAGGCAGTTAAGTCTTTATAAGAGTATCCAAGCATCTACTCACGCCCTACACACAGCACCAAGGTGTCTAAAAACAATCTATCTTTGTAACCGAAATCTAAACGCATTCGATTCAGATTAAAACATTTTGGAATGAACAAATAAATTTAATAATGTAACTAAAAAAAGAATAAGTTATGAACCTAAGAATCCGTACATTTTCCATGGCTTTGGCTGTAATGTCAGCGACAAGCTACATGTATGCACTTCCTTCTAATAATCATGAAGAGAAGTCAAGTACAAAAGAAAAGAAGTCTTTCAACCTCGAAGAGGAATCCGTAGAGAAGGACAAGAAGGAAGAGCGTAACGTGATGCTTAATGCTGCCGACGCCAACAAGCCTCGTGAAATCCAGATTGGATTGCCGAGCGAAGACGTAACCGTATATGAGAACGGTCTTCCTGCAGTTTATTCATCCTCAGTTCACAAACTCTCAGCCCACTGGCGCAGCGATGCCTCTCTGAAAGGTACCGACCTGATGACGCCTTCCGAGTCGGCTATTGCCACAGGTAACATTGCTTACGCTGTATCTTCTTTCAGCGAATTTGGTCAGAAAGAGTTCAAGGGCAAGCTCAATTACAAGGCGAACCACTTCGGTATGCAGAACTTTGACCTTAACCTCTCTGGTGGCATCGGTACCAACTGGCTCTATACTGCTAGTATGTACCAGAACTTCGACCCAGGAAGTTTCAAGCTTCGCTTCACCGATTACGCAGATCGTACCCAGATTTATCATTTCGGTCTGACCCGAATTCTGAACGAAGGCAAGGGACGCATCTCCTTATTATATAAGTACTCAAACAGCAAGAACCCAGGCAACTTTGCCAATGCGGCACCTTTCATCTACGCAGGTGACGGCAGCATCAAGAAAATCGCCGGCTTCGACCCAGGCATGAACTCCTATGTTCAGCGACAAGGTTCTTTCCCATACTTGAACACCAAGACTGGCAAGATGGAGACCTGGAACATGAGCGACGGAAGCGAGAACCACGCCAACGAGATTGCCCTCATCAGCCAGTACCAATTTGACAACGGATGGTTGTGGAAATTCAACGCTAAATACATGAATGCTCCTCGCGCCAACTACGTGGATTACGGTGGTAGCTCTATCTCGGAGGTGAGCGAGGCTGATGGTTATCAGCTCTCCGATGGCTCAGCTTATAGCGGACTCATTGAGGGACGACGTACTTGGTTGCACGTAGGAAAGGTGAGTAATGCTCTCATGACGACAGAAATCAGCAAGCAGCTGAACAACCACAAGTTGATGATAGGTCTGAACGAGTGGTATTATCATCTCGACTACTATTCATCATCTTTCCAGTGGGCTGGTACCGTGGAGCCTTATCCTCGCACATTGAGCCAAATGTACGTAAATCCTCTTGACCCTACACTGACCGCACGTCGCTCCGAGACCTTTGGATATAACGAGCTGAGTCCTGAATACACCAAGGGTTCTGAGAACAAGTTGGCTGTTTATTTTACCGACGAATGGAGAGTAACCCCTAAGTTCAAAGTTTTCTATGGCGGACGTCTGGAGTACTATCGCATGTCGGCAAACCAAATTTCTGCCTCACGCTTCAAGGGATTCCATATCGGCAATTACAACACCTATTCTACTGCGGAGGATGGTTCTATCGTAGCCACAGCGCATAATATCGAACCAGCCAAGGTGACCAAGAACAAACTGAACTATGCGGCTACCCTGCAGTTGACGTACAACCTCACCAACCAGTTTGGTCTGACAGCTGACGCAACCATCGCCACCCGCTTCCCACGCATCAGCGAGTATGCAGGAACAGGTCCTACCGAGGAACAGTACAAGCGAGTTACAATCCCGCTGATTCGTGGTGGAATCTTCTACAAGAACGATTGGATAGACTTATCTTCCATGATTACTTACATCTCGAAGTCGAACAACATCGACCAGCAGAACCTCACCAAGCCTGGCACGTCAGAAGGCAAGACCGTGTTGCTCATCTACAACATCCAGACCTTGGGTTGGACCACCTCTGCCGAGATCAATCCATTCAAGAACTTCCACATGCACGCCCTCTTCACCTGTCAGAAGCCAGTGTATAAGAACTACAATGCAAGCGTAACGTTCAACGATGGCCAGACTATGGGTGTAAATGCGAACAACATGATCGTGAAGGAGATTCCACAGGTACTCATTGAGTTGGATCCTAAGTATGACATCACCAAGAACTTGAACGCTTGGTTGAGCTTCCGTTACTTTGGCAAGACCTACGCCAACCTCCAGGAGGCACTCTATTTCAATGGTCACTGGGAGACTTTCGGCGGAATCAACTGGAACGTGAATAAGAAACTGAGCCTCGGTGTGAGCGTCATCAACATCCTCAACGAGAAGGGTGCCAAAGGTACCATCAACGGTTCGGAGTTGATTACAAAGGAAGAAGCCAGTAAATATGCAGGCAAGTATATGAGCGGCAGCTATCTTCGCCCATTCACCATCGAGTTCTCAGCAGGAATCAAGTTCTAAGCTTTCATAATATACGATGAAAATTGCAATAAAGTAAGACTGCAAGACGTTATCGTAATAGCAAAAATAATAAAACCAACAATCAAATAAAAACCAAAGAACAATGAAAAAGGTATTTATGATTATTGCAGCTATGTGCATGACTTCAGTGATGGCATTCGCGCAAAAGACCATCAGAGTATCGACCGACAAGACCGATCTCGTGATGCAAGTTTCTCCTAAAGGTCGTCTCTATCAAGTGTATTTAGGCGACAAGTTGAAGAATCCCGCAGACTATCAGAACCTGAAATGGGACGTATATGCAGCCTCTGATGGTGCCGTCTGTCAACGAGGTCATGAGGTTTATGCAACTTCTGGTGCAGAAGATTTCTTCGAGCCGGCAGTGGCTGTGACTCATGCCGATGGCAACATGACCACCTATTTGTATTATCAGTCTTCTGAAGAAAAGGCTATCAGTGGAGGTGTTGAGACCATCATCACTCTTAAGGACAAGGTATATCCGCTGACCGTGAAGCTCCACTATGCAGCTTATCCTAAGGAGAACGTCATTAAGGCGTGGAGCGAAATCTCTCACAAAGAGAAAGCCCCTGTAACGCTTTGGAGATATAGTTCTACAATGCTTTATTTCAAGGCAAACAAGTATTTCGTTACCAATTATCATAGCGACTGGGCTAAGGAAGGACAGCCTGAGACTTGCCAGTTGACTGCTGGAAAAAAGATAGTTGATACCAAGTTGGGTACCCGTGCAGCCATGCAGGAGGAGCCATTCTTTGAACTGGGATTTGATGAGCCTGCCAAAGAAAACGAAGGCAAGGTGATGCTTGGTACCATCGGATGGCCTGGCAACTTCCGCTTTACCTTCGAGGTGGACAACGTGGGCGCACTCCGTGTCATCCCAGCCATCAACCCATACGCTTCCGACTATAAGTTGAAGGCAGGAGAGACATTTACTACCCCTGAGTTCATCTTCGCCATGAGCGACAATGGCATGGGTGAGGCTTCACGAAATCTGCACAACTGGGCTCGCCAGTATCAGGTGAACATGGGTATGGAAAATCGCCTTACCCTTCTGAACAACTGGGAGAACACTGGCTTCGACTTCAACCAGCAGAGTCTTGCTGAGTTGATGAAGGATGCAAAGGACTTGGGTGTAGATATGTTCTTGCTCGACGATGGTTGGTTTGCTAACAAGTATCCTCGCAAGGACGACCATGCAGGTCTCGGCGACTGGGAGGCTACCAAGAGCAAGCTGCCAGAGGGAATACCAGGATTGGTAAGAGATGCCAAGAAGGCAGGTGTAAAGTTTGGTATTTGGATTGAGCCTGAGATGGTGAATCCTAAGAGCGAACTCTTTGAGAAGCATCCCGACTGGGTCATCATGCAGCCTAAGCGTGACACTTATTACTATCGCAACCAGTTGGTGCTTGACATCAGCAACCCTAAGGTACAGGATTATGTGTTCGGCATCGTGGATCGCATCATGACGGAGAACCCAGATGTGGCTTACTTCAAGTGGGATTGCAACAGTGTGATTACCAACATCTACTCTCCATATCACAAGGAGAACCAGGGTAACTTCTATATCGACCATGTGCGTGGCATCTACAAGGTACTCACTCGCATCCACAACAAGTATCCTAAGTTGCCTATGATGCTCTGCTCTGGCGGTGGCGGCAGAATGGACTACGAGATGTTGAAATACTTCACCGAGTTTTGGTGCTCAGACGATACAGACCCATTCGAGCGCATCTACATCCAGTGGAGCTTGTCTAAGTTCTTCCCAGCCAAGACCATGGGCTCTCATGTAACCAATTGGAACAAAAATACCAGCGTGAAGTTCCGCACCGATGTTTGCAGTTCTTGCAAGTTGGGCTTCGACATCGACCTCAAGTCGCTTTCTGATGATGACTACAAGTTTGTACAGAATGCTGTCAAGAACTACGATAACATGAAGCCGATGATTCTCGAAGGCGACCAGTATCGCCTGGTTTCTCCATACGAAGGCAACCACTGTGCCATTAACTATGTAAGTAAGGACAAGCAGCGTGCCGTTCTCTTTGCATACGACTTGCACCCACGCTATAAGGAGCCTGTGATGAATGTGAAGATGCAGGGTTTGGATGCCGATAAAGTATATACTGTCAAGGAGACCAATCTGATGCCTGGAAAGGAATCTGATTTGGAGTGCAATGGTAAACAGTATAGCGGTGACTATCTGATGAAAGTCGGCTTGAATGTATTCAGCCAGACCGATGGAACCAGCCATGTATTGGTATTAGAATAAGGTATCAATATTCATAATTAAAAAAGCAGCAAAGTCTATAATAGGCTTGCTGCTTTTTTTTAGGTATCTGTATCTCTTTTCCCTAATGATTTTACTTGTTTAGCGGTCTTGCTACAAATTCTGTATGAAGTGTCTCCATCGGATGCTCCTTCAGGTTGATGAGGATGTTTGGCGTGTTGCCATTGGCGATGATTACCTTGATGCCGGCATTGGCTACGTCGTGGGCGGTTTTCACTTTTGAAGTCATGCCGCCTCTGCCGTGGCTGCTCTTGCTGGCAAGAATGTACTCGCTGATATCGCGGTCGTAATAAACCGATGGGATAATGCGGGTGGTAGGCTCGCTTGGATCGCCATTGTAGATGCCGTCCACATTACTTAATAATATAAGTGTGTCGGCATTCATCATCTTGGCAATCAAGCCAGACAACTCGTCGTTATCCGTAAACATCAACTCGGTGATGCACACGGTATCGTTCTCATTGACGATAGGAAGTACATTGTTCTCCAGCATTACCTGCATGCAGGCCTCCTGGTTCTTGTACTGCTCCTCGGCACCGAAATTCTCCTTCATGGTCAATACCTGACCTATCTTGATCTTGTATTCACGGAAAAGGTTGTAATAGAGACCTACGAGTTTCACCTGTCCGATAGCAGAGAACAGCTGGCGTTGCTCCACGCTGTCTAAATGGTGGTCAACATGCAGCTCGGCTCTTCCGGCTGCTACGGCACCTGATGATACCAGAATTACCTCATAGTCGTGTTTGCGGAGCCAAACGATTTGATCTACAATCGCCGACATTCTTGTTACGTCCAACTTTCCGTCTTCTCGGGTCAGCACATTGCTGCCCACCTTTACTACAATTCTTTTTCCCATGATTAAAGTGAAGAGTGAAGAACGAAGAGTGAAGAATTCTCTTGTTCTTCTTGTTATATTTTATGTGATATGTTTATAATTAAAAGTTATAGCCGACGCTTACGAAAAGAGCGTCTTCGTCAACGCCATAATTGAAACTATAGTCATAACCACAGTTTGCATAGAATTTCTTTGAGCTGAAACCAACACCCATACGCCAACCTTCATCCAATTCTCCTTCGAAACCATAAGATATGAATGGACCCGAGAATGGTTGTAAGGACATATTCTTTTTAAGAGGAATATGATAGGAAAAAAGAGCGGGTACCAAGAGTGAATGATTGTCGTAATCATATACAAATCTATTGGTGTAATATAAGCCTGTTTCAATGTAGAATGGCAATTTCGCTATTCTGAAACTTGCTGCTACACCTGTAGAAGGGAAAACTTCGATATCTGAGCATCCCCAATCTGTTGGAGCAAATGTAATTCCTCCTCTTATTCCTACGATTATTTTAGGAGCATTTGCCCATTTTTGGGCTTGTGCACTATTGCTCATGCAGAGCAATAGTGCAATAGGTATTATTTTATATATTTTTTTCATTACTCCTATTTCTTATTATCCTTTTCTCGAATCTCTACTCTTCGAATCTTGCCAGAGATGGTCTTTGGCAATTCATCTACGAATTCGATGATGCGAGGATATTTATAAGGAGCAGTCTCATGCTTCACATGATCCTGCAGCTTCTTAATGAGGTCTGGTCCTGCCATACTCTTGTATTCTTCCTTCAGTACGACGGTTGCCTTGACAACCATACCTCTGATTGGGTCTGGTACACCGGTGATGGCGCACTCTACTACGGCAGGATGAGTCATCAGGGCATTTTCTACCTCGAAAGGACCGATGCGATAACCTGAACTCTTGATCACATCATCGATTCTGCCCTCAAACCAGAAGTAGCCTTCCTCGTCACGCCAAGCCATATCGCCCGTGTGATAGTAACCGTCATGCCACACAGACTTGGTCTGCTTTTCGTCACGGTAATAATACTTGAAGAGTCCAAGAGGTTTGTTATCACCGATGCGGATGCAAATCTCACCCTTTTCACCATCCTCACACTCTGTCATGTCTGGGCGAAGGATGTGAACATCATATTGTGGGTTAGGCTTGCCCATGCTTCCTGGTTTTGGCTTAATCCAAGGGAAGGTTCCTAATGTCATGGTGGTTTCGGTCTGTCCGAAGCCCTCGTAGATCTGTACACCAGTCAGTTTCTGGAAGGTTTCTGCTACGGATGGATTCATCGCTTCACCCGCAGTTGTACAATATTCGAGACTGCTGAGGTCGTACTTGGAGAAATCTTCCTGAATCATGAAACGGTAGATAGTAGGAGGGGCGCAGAAAGAAGTGATATGATATTTTTCTATCTGGCGCATAATCTTATCAGCCGTAAACTTCTCGTGATCGAATACGAAGACGGTAGCTCCGGCAAACCATTGACCGTAGAGTTTGCCCCAAACAGCCTTTCCCCAACCGGTATCGGCTACGGTCAGGTGGATGGAGTTCTCGTGGAGATTGTGCCAATATACACCCGTGGTCAGATGACCGAGGGCATAGAGGTGGTCGTGGGCCACCATCTTTGGCTCGCCTGTCGTACCTGATGTGAAATACATCAGGAGCGTATCTTCATTGGAATTCACATGTTCTGGGCGAACGAAAGGAGCGCATTCGTTCCACTCCTTCATCCAGTCGTGGAAACCTTCTGGGATATCCGGACCGATACTGATCAGGGTCTTGACGGTAGGGCTCTCTGGCATAGCTTCTTCAATTTGCTCTACCACGTAATCATCGCCGCAGCAGATGATGGCTTTTACGCTGGCGGCATTGTTGCGATATACGATGTCATGCTTGGTGAGCATATGGGTGGCAGGAATGGCTACGGCTCCTATCTTGTGGAGTCCGAGCATGGCAAGCCACCACTGATAGTGGCGCTTCAGGATAAGCATTACCTTATCATCATGACCAATGCCGAGGCTCTGGAAATAGGCAGCAGCCTTGTCGCTCTGTTCTTTCAGATCCTTGTATGTAAAACGTATTTCCTCGCCACGTTCACTTGTCCAAAGCAGTGCAACATGGTCTGGCTTGATTTTTGCCCACTCGTCCATTACATCGTAGGCAAAGTTGAAATCTTCTGGTATAATGAACTCCAGATGCTCCTTGAAGTCTTGTTCTGAAGTAAATTTAGTTTGTTTTAAAAATCTCTCAATCATAATTGTTTGATTTGCTTAGAGAATTGAATTCTCTATTTAGATAATGATACAAAGAAACTTGGCAGGTTCTCCATTGAGGGAACGGAAACAATGTTGTTTCTTGCTGTCGAAATAGATGCTGTCACCAGGGTTGAGTACCATGACTTTTTCTTCGATGGTTACCTCAAGTGTTCCTTCTATCACATAATCATATTCCTGTCCGTCGTGTCCGTTCTTATTTGGTTTCTCATTACCAGGTAATGGGTCAACCTGAACCATGAAAGGATTTACCTTTCTGTCTTTGAAACCAACGGCAAGGCTCTGGTACTTATATTGGTTGTTACGGTCAATCTCCGGTCCCTGTCCCTTGCGGGTCACGTAGTATCCCTTCATGCGAGGTTCCTCGCCGAAGAGTAATACGTCAAGGTCGATACCATACCGCTTGGATATCTTTGAGAGGCGATACACAGAAGGGTCTGCCTCTCCTGCCTCTATTTTGAGATAATGGTCGAGACTGATGTCACAAAGCTCAGCCACCTCCTCTGCAGGGATGTTGAGAACCTCGCGAAGACCTTTCAGTCTCTCGCCGATTTGCTTGATTGCTTCGTCCATATTTCTATATTTTTATTGGTTTGTGGGCAAAAGTACTAATTTTTGCTGATATGAGCAAGAAAAATCAGCGTTAATCCTCTATTTGATAACGAATTTATAGATTCCGTTTTGTCGGGAGCCTACGATAGCGGTATTGCCAATGACCAATGGCGATGATTCAAAGTTGTGAGCAAAATGCTTCTTACACAGTATTTCTCCAGTCTTGGCGCGGATAAGATATGTGGTTCCACCAGAGTCGCCTGTGAAAATATACATTTCGTTCTTCTCGTTTAAGAATCCTACAGGTGATGACCACGCAAACTGGTTCAGCTGGGTCGAGTGGACAATCTTACCTGTTTGAATATCGACGGCTATCATCTCCGCTGAGGCTCTGCCTTTGCCATCAGCTCCGTTTCGGCAAATATTGGCAAACAGGAGGCTGCTGCAGTCGCCTTGACCTAACAAAGGGGTGCAGTACATACCGCCATCCAAAGTCTTCGTGCCTTGGTTGAAACGTCTGCATGGAATCTGCAATTCCCAGATACGATTGCCGTTTCTTCCATCCAATTTTACGATATGACAAATACCTTCATTTTCCTGTTTGTCCACTTCGCAGCCACAATATATATAAGGTGTGTCTTTTTCTACTTTGCATACGATACTGCCATCTATGTCGTCATGGTTGTTGTAACTCCAAACTGGTTTCATCGTATTTAAGTTGACAGCAAGAATGTTGCCATGATTGTCTCCGAAGAAACCGTAGTTGCGATATACGCAGAGACTGTTCTCAACTCCAGGAGCCGAACCGTTGATGGTATAGCGTAATGCAGCTGCAAGTGTAAGCTTGCCTTGGGCTCTGCGGAATTTATACAGACATCCGTTTTCGCCAGGCCAGAAAAGGAAGTCTCCTACGACTACTGGTGATGAGTCGAAGGCATTCCAACCGCGGCGTGCTTTGGAGTCACGTCCGAAGAAATCGGTTATCTGGTTCTTTTTCAGGTCTATGGTCAAACTTCCGAATGGTTGGTGATTGGGAACACCCTGTCCGACATAGAGGTTGTCGAGAGTAGGATCGAGCGATGGAGTTCCCTTTATCGTGTTGGTCACGTCTATTGCTTGTCTTGTCGCCTTTCCTGTATTGTAGTCGATGAAATAGACTCTGCCGCATAGAGATCCAACCATAATCTCATTTCTCTTCTTGTGATAAAGAGGCTGACCAGTCCATCCGGAACCTCCTCCCCAGATTCCATATTTCGTTTGCTCTGTATTATAATAGGTATGAAATACCCATGCCGTGTCTATGGTAGCAGGTGTTCCTGTTACCTTACCGCCAAAGTTGGCATCACGCAGTAGGGTTTTCCTGAAAGTCAGTACATCTTCCCCATCATAGAGACTCTCCAAAGAGGACAAGGTGAGGTCGCTGGAATCTTTGATTTCAACATCGTAGCGCACTCTCTCTGCCGACGGATACAAGGTGTCTGGTAGGGGAAGAACAGTTGTGTTGATTTCGATTTCAGTACTATCCTCTATTGGCAGGTTGTCTTGTTGCTTGACAACTTTTGTTGTGCAGGCACCTAATAATATGCTTAGTGAACAGAATGTAAGTCCCCAGCATCTTTTGAGATTGCCATGATTTTTATGGTAATTCATCTTCTGATTGGTTTTAAATTGCAAGTGTTTAGATTTCGGGGACAAAAGTACGAAGAAAAAATGAATATGCCAAAGACTTTTACTGGAAATTTTCGATAAGGAAAAAAAGAAGTGTATCGACTATTACAATACACTTCTTGTAATGGAATATTTTTATTTTTTACCTGCCAGCAAGCCGTTGATGACGGCAGAAGTGAAACCTCCTTGTTCCATGGTGTTGAGACCCTTGATGGTGCAGCCGCCAGGAGTAGTAACCTTATCAATGGCAGCCTCTGGGTGTTCGCCTGTCTCTTGCAGTAATTCTACAGCACCCTTCACAGTCTGGAGTACAATCTTCTGTGCATCCTTAGCTTTGAAGCCCATCTCTATGCCGCCTTCCACATTGGCTCTTACATAGCGCATCGCATAAGCAATGGCACATGACATGGCTGTGGCTGCAGGGAAAAGGCGTTCTTCCATGATGAGGCTCTCGCCCAATTCATCAAATATATCTGTAATTTGCTTACTCTCTGTAGCAGATGCATCAATTGGAGTGATGAATGTCATCGACTGTTTGTAAGCGATAGCGATATTTGGCATTACCAGGAAGAATGTTGGGGTAGAACCGTCCTTGTCAAGCCATTCCTTGATATTGGCTGATGGAACACCGGCTGCAACTACTACGAGTTTCTGGCTTTTGTAGTCAAGTACATCCTTGATACCTTTCAAAGTTTTCTCCACGCACCAAGGCTTTACAACTACGCATACGATATCTGCGCCGTGACAAGCCAACTGGTTGTCGAGGGTTACGCTGGCTCCTTCGCTTGCGAAGTGATCCAATACTGGTTGGTTGTGGTCAGATACCGTAATATCTGAAGGAGTGAAGTTCTCACTCTTCAATAAGCCTTCTGCCATGGCACCGCCCATAGCACCTGCTCCGATAATTGTTATTTTCATTGTCTTCTTATAGTTAAAATGCAATTATGGTGCAAAGATACGACTTTTATCAGAAAAAGAGCAGTTTATTGACGATTTTTTAAGAAAGCACGCTGGTTTGCTGACGATTTTTTAAGAAATTCGTTAGTTTACTCCCATTCTGGAAGTATTCACGTTCTTGTTCGTCTTCTCCTTGTACTTGCCTATCTTATAGATGAAGGAGATGGAGGCTGATGCCCAATCTTGCTTGATGTTCATGTGATAGTCTTGATTGCCTTGTACTGATCTTTTGCCTCTTTGTTTTGAGCGTAAAGGGGTTGGCTCAGCAATAATGCTGAACCTAAGATAAAATTTATTTTCATGTATTTATGAGAGTTTGATGGTTATTGCTTGAGCTGCTCTTTGGCTTTGGATATGAGTTGTGCTGCCTCTTTTTTATCATCCAGTCTGTTTGCATTTGCTAAGAACATCTGGACTACAATAAACGTGCGCCAATGCTATAATAACCGTTAAAAAACAAGTTTTATGTCAGAATTTCATCCGTTTTTTATTCTTTTGTTCCCATTTTAGCGATATTTTTCGTATATTCGCATTCGCAATCGGGAAACCGACAACGCAAAAATCTAAGAATGAATGCAAAAACAAATATCTTATGGCAAAGATTATTGTAAGAAACCAAACGAAAAAAACACTTACCAAAGATGGTGTTGATTACATCTGCATTACCGATATAGCAAGGTAGAAGAATCCCATTGAGCCCAAAGATGTGGTAAAGAATTGGTTGCGTTCCAAAAACACCTTGGAGTACTTAGAACTTTGAGAGCAGTTGAACAACCCTAATTTTAAAGGGGGCGAATTCGACCCCCTTTTGAAAGAGGCGGACTCAAATGCTTTTACGATGAGTCCGACTCGATGGGTGGAACTAACCCATGCTGTAGTATTATTAAATTTTATCAACTATGAATAGTAAGAATTTATACTTTACAATCTTCTCTTTAATCCTTTTAGGATTTATCTCTTCTTGTGCAGAGAATAGTAATAAGTGTAGTCCTTCTTATGCAAGCAACATAGAACAACTTAATGAAAAGTTATATGATTCTTATGCAAATGTTGCAGTAAGGAAAAACAACACAACATCTGATGACATAATAACACCAGAATATTTTGGAGGCTCATATGTTAAGGCAAATAAACTTATTGTCATGGTCAAAAAAGGAAGTCCAAAAGGAATAGAAGATATAAAGAAAAGACTAGGCACAGATTCAAATGTGACATTTGTATCTTGTACTTATTCTCTTCAAGAATTAAAAGAATTACACGCTAAATTAAAAGTCTCTTTTGCCAAGAAAGCTGCATTGCGAGACGAAATTGGGTGGGTTGCTGTTGGTATCAGACCTATTCAAAATAGAATTGTCGTATATTTGAATAATGCTTCTAATAAAAATATCTCTAAATTTAAAAATGAAATTTGCAATTCAGATAAAATAATTTTTGATCAGTTGGAAATAGAGCCAATTGAAATACAAAAAGATACAGCAAAAGACGAAAAAGTAGGAAGTCCCTCATAAAAATGTGATAAATTTTGCTATCTCATTGTTTTTCAGTCTTTTGCAGCAAGAATACAATAATAATACCTTGAATATATTAAGGAGATGGTGTCGCATCGCAACCTTTTTGATGGCTTTTCTGTCTAAAAAATAGACAGCAGTGTCAAGTATTTAGACAGGTCCTTTTATGGACTTTCTTTCTATATATTCTGATAATCAGTCGTTTATGTTTTTGGCATAGACGTTGCCTTGCTATTTTGCAACAAATAAGAATAGTAACAACATAAAGAATAGTAAGAAAATGAAAAGACTTGCATTAGTAGCATCCTTCTGTGGCATTACTATAACACAGATGATGGCACAGAACATCAACGGCGAACAGATTTCCGACACGACCCTATTTGATAAGTTTTCCAAAGAACTTGGCGAAGTGGAGGTGAAAGCTCATCTTCCTCAATATAAGAAAACCCACGAAGGACTGCTGACCAACGTGGCAGGAACCGTGCTTAGCAAGATGGGGACGGCAGACGATGTATTGAAGCATGTGCCGAGTATCGTGAAGAAGAAAGATGGATATGAGGTGGTCGGCAAGGGTACACCTATTATATATATCAACGGCAGGAAGATGCAAGACATCAGTGAGTTGGATAACATCAAATCTTCCGACATCAAGAGTGTGGAAGTCATCCAGAATCCAGGAGCCGCCTACGATGCTTCGGTAAATGCGGTAATCAAAATCAAAACCATCAAGAAGAAAGGCGAAGGCTTCGGCTTTGATACTCGCTCTGTGTATTGGTACAATAAGCACGACAATACCATCCAACAGGTTAACATGAACTATCGTCGCCCTTACCTTGGAAATAAAAGGCAACGACCTGCTTTATAAATGTTGGGATGCCGACTTGCTCTATAACCAGAAGATGGAACTCTTGCAAGTATCTAAGCGAGGTACGAGAGACCTGCAACTCACCCTTCGCTATAAGTTCAATACCACACGTAGCAAGTACAAGGGAACTGGTGCCGGCAATGCGGAGCTGAATCGACTATAAATATCTTTTATTACTTTTATTCGAAAGTAGAGACATTTAAGATTATTCTTTTGAGGTAGGTTTGCACTTTTAGGCAGGAATGTTTGGAGATAAAAAATAAAAGGTGTATATTTGCAGCGTGATTACTATTTAAAATGAGGAGGTAAATATGGATAGATATCAAATTATACGTATAATCCATGATTATATGTCTAGGAAGCCTGTGTTGAAGGCATGGATCTTTGGGTCTTTTGCTCGTGGTGAAGAAAAGGCTCAGAGCGATATAGATATTCTCTTTGTCCCCGATTTTGAGCATGGTTCGTTTACTTTGCTTACTCATGGAGGAATGTATGAGGATTTGAAGCAACTGCTAGGTCGTGAAGTTGACTTGGTAGTTGATGGCTCTTTGCGTCCGTATGCTCAGGAGAGTGTGGAACGAGATAAAATCTTGGTATATGAGAGAGTTAGTTAGGGATAAAGGAAGACTGGAAGATATTGTGGAGTATTCTTCCAACGTACTCAAAATCATTGATGGGATAGAGTTTGAGGAGTTTTCCTCAAATATTTTAGTCTATTTTGCAACGATGAAAAATGTAGAGATAGTAGGCGAGGCTGTTTATATGCTGACCAAGGAATTCAAGGCAAGTCACCCGGAGATTCCTTGGAAACAGGTGGAAGGTATGCGCCATGTTTTGGTGCATGGTTATTCGCAGGTGTTGCCTCGTATTCTTTGGGCAACAGCAAAAGAGAATATTCCCGAAATCAAGGCTCAAGTGGAGAAATACCTGAACGAGACAGATTGGGAACATTATTGTGGGGAATAATGAACTTGTTCTTCTATACTGATTTATATTAAGCGCTTGTAGATATGAAAGAGAACAATAAATTAAAAGTAGTTCATACCACCTGGGAGGAGTTCCTTAAGGAGCATCCAGTTAAAGAGGTAGTTGATATGCCATCTTTGCCTAATGGCTATGTGGCAAGGGTTGTGACTGTTAATGCGGTTTCGTATACCTCTTGAACAGTTGTGATAAAGGCTGGCTGCTGGAATTATTTGTACGCGGTCTGTAACGATTGTCCCTGCCTTTATGAATCCCATTGGTACATATTTTCGTCTTTCGGAAGAAACACGTTTGCGTTTAATTCAATACTGTTATACGAGCTTCTACTCTCGTTTGGGTAAATTCTTGCGGAACTTATTTCCTATGAATACATGCGGAAAGTCAGTGCCCGTTTCTACGTCAGTAAAACTTGCCGTTAAATAGGTTTTCGGTAGCGTGCTTATGCTTGACATGTTTGACAGAAGGTATGCAACATTATCGTTTTTTACCTTAAAGGTATGTTCGAAGGTACTATTTTCTCCATTTAAGTCGAAAGACAACATGGTCCCATTTTGAGATATATGGTATGTTCCTTTCATCATTGGTATGTCATTGTACTTAAACTGCATGTTATTATAGCTAAAAACGTAACATATGCTATCTTCACTTGCAACCAAAGCGAATAAGCTATGTGGAATTATATTGAGGTGGTTTTCTTTCTCTATTTCAAAGCTCAATGTAAGATATGGGAGAATCACATTTACCTCAATGCTACATGACTCGTTCGTGATTTTATCTCGTACGAAGATGTTAGTAGTGCCTATTTCCTTGCCGATAAGAGTGATTTTCTGTTTGTCATTCTGATCTGTAGAAATGTCCACCTTGTCGTTTCCTTCAACAACAATGTTTCCACTTCCGCCAGTTATTATGAGATTTGTCGTATCACCCAAGGATACCTCTGCGTAATTAGCTATAGTCAGAGGCTGATACTCATACTCATTTTCTTTATTGCTATTACATGCAAAGAAGCATAACGCAACTAAGATAACACCTAATACACGATATATTTTCATAATCCTTAATTCCGCAACACTATTGTAAATTAAACCTTTTAATAGCCTGATCAACAAAAAGTTGTCCGGGGCTTTGCTATGTCAGAATTCTTACTTATCTTAGTGTTGCGATAAGAAAACAAGCAAAACTCTGATATGACATGGCAAAGTTACAAATTAAATCTGAGAAACTCACTCTTTTGGGAGGAAAAAATTCGGGTCATGGAGCAATTTGACACCACATAGTCTTCTGTAATCGACTCAACCCTCGAGAGGACGTGTACACGCAAGAAGGACGTTGCAGAAAGTCCCTCATAAAAGTGTATGGATAGCTAGAAAAGTCCCTCATAAAAGTGTGTTAATCTGTCAAAAAGTCCTTCATAAAAATGTGATGTGTTTTGCTTTCTCGCTAATTTTCAGCATATTTGCAGCAAAAAACAACACTTTTCCTATAAGGGAAACAAAAAAGCAGCAAACCGCAAAGGGCTTGCTGCTCAAGATAGGAGTGTTTCCTATTTCTTTTATGGGTTGAGTTTTCTTTATATCCTTATCTCAATGGGTTTATACTTCTTTTAATACAGTTTCCAATCTTCCGATGAAGTCATCCACATTCTCTTTGGTCAATACCAATGGAGGGAGGATGCGGAGGATGTTGGTGCCGGCGCAACCGGTGAAGCAGTGCTGCTCGTGGATGAGCTTGCTGCGAACTTCCTTGTGAGGAATATCGAGTACGGCGCCTACCATTAAGCCACGGCCACGAACTTCTGTGATGTGGCTGTTGCGCTTCTGCAACTCCTTCAGCTGGGCGATGAGATATTCACCAACCTCATGCGCATTCTGTACCAGGTTCTCCTTCTCGAAAACATCGAGAACAGCAAGAGCGGCAGTACATGCCAGATGGTTGCCACCAAAGGTAGTACCCAGCTGACCATATACAGGTGTAAACTTTGGAGAAATCAATACGCCACCCATAGGGAAACCGTTACCGATACCCTTGGCTACGGTGATGAGATCAGGCTTGATGCCCAACCACTGGTGAGCAAAGAACTTACCGCTTCTGCCATAACCGCACTGGATTTCATCGCAAATCAGGAAAGTGCCGTATTTCTTGCAGGCTGCCTGCAATCCCTGAGCAAACTCAGGAGTAACCATGTTGCAACCACCTACGCCCTGAATAGCCTCGATGATACAAGCGCAGACATCACCCTTGGCAAGTTCCTTCTCCCAAGCCTCCAAATCGTTGATAGGAAGATAGGTTACGTGACCATTATCATTGATAGGAGCGATGATCTTAGGATTATTTGTTACCTCTACGGCAAGGGATGTTCTGCCGTGGAAAGCCTTCTCTATAGAAAGCACGCGGGTTCTTCCGTTGGTGAATGAAGCCAGTTTCAAGGCATTCTCATTTGCCTCGGCACCAGAGTTGATGAGGAAGAACTGATAATCTTCATAACCGCTAATCTTGCCCAGACGCTCAGCGAGTTTCACCTGCAACTTGTTGATGACAGAGTTGGAATAGAAACCCAGGTTGTTCAACTGGTTGGTGAGCATCTCCACATAGTGAGGATGGCAATGACCGATGCTGATAACGGCATGACCGCCATAAAGGTCGAGATATTCCTGCCCCTTGTCGTCCCATACCTTGCAGCCCTGTCCTTTTACAATATTAATATCGAAAAGAGGATATACGTCGTAAAGTTTCATGTTAAATCTATGTTTTAAGAAAGACAACTCATAGAGTTATCTTATTACAAACTATTTTTTATGATAGAAGAACGAATGATTTTTCATCCGTTCTTCCGAATTCTTTTATCTAAAATGCTGATGGCTTGAGTTTCAAACCTGCAGTCTGGTCGAGACCAAACATGATGTTCATGTTCTGGACAGCCTGACCTACAGCACCCTTCAGAAGGTTATCGATGCAGGAAGTGATGAGGAGTTTATCGCCATACTTATCTACATGAACCAGGCACTTGTTGGTATTCACCACCTGCTTCAGGTCGATTGCCTTATCCACATAGTGAGTAAACTTGGCATCCTTGTAGAACTCCTTGTAACCAGCCACGATTTCTTCGATAGGCTTATCGGTCTTCACAACTTCTGTGGCGAAGATACCACGGGCAAAGTCGCCACGGTAAGGGATGAAGTCGATGGCTGCATCGAGATAACCTTGTGTCTGCTTGAGACTCTGACAAATCTCAGGCACGTGCTGATGGTTGAATGCCTTGTAGATGCTCATGTTGTTGTTGCGCCATGAGAAATGGGTAGTGGCACCTGGTTTCTGACCAGCGCCAGTGCTACCTGTAATGGCGTTAACAGAAACATCGCTGTTGATGAGGCCCATCTTAGCAGCAGGCAACAAACCAAGTTGAATGCAAGTTGCAAAACAACCTGGGTTTGCTACGTGCTGAGCTGTGGCTATCTTAGATTCATTTATTTCTGGAAGACCATATATGAAGTCGTGAGCGGCTGGAGTTGGCTGCTGGGTAGCAACCACAGTCTCTGGAGCAAGACGGAAGTCCTGTGCCAGGTCGATAATCTTCACGTTCTCTGGAACATTGTGCTCCTTCAAAAACGCCTCGCTCTTGCCGTGACCGAAGCAGAAGAAGATGACATCCACCTGGTCGAAAGGCATCTCGGCGGTAAACTTCAAATCAGTCTCGCCATACAATCCCTCGTGAACCTCAGCCACCAGGTTGCCGGCATTACTCTCGCTGTTGGCGAATACAATCTCTGCCTCAGGATGGTTGATAAGGAGGCGAATCAACTCACCTCCTGTATAACCAGCTGCTCCTAAAATACCTACTTTTACCATATTATCTTTCCTCGTTAGGGTGCATACCATAATAAACACGGAGTGGGGTAGAGCTTACCTTGATGAAGCCCTTTGCATCCTCGGCTGTCCAACCATGCTGCATCTCGCCATACTCACCGAGCTTAGACTTGGTCAAATCGTCTGGTGAATCGATACCTACAGTCTGGAAACTGTATGGACGAAGCTTCAGAATAGCAGTACCGTTGACGTTGCGCTGAGAAGAAGTCAGCATCGCCTCGATATCTGGCATCACTGGCTCCAGATACTGGCTTTCGTGGAGGAACATTCCGTACCAGTTGCCTACCTGGTCTTTCCAATACTGCTGCCACTTGCTCAAAGTGCTCTTCTCCAACAGGCGGTGAGCCTCGATGATGAGTTTAGGAGCCGCAGCCTCGAAAGCTACACGACCCTTGATACCGATGATGGTGTCACCCACGTTGCAGTCGCGACCGATGGCGTAAGAAGCACCAATCTCCTCAATCTTCTGGATGGCAGCAATCTTATCATCAAACTTCTCGCCGTTGACAGCCACGATCTCACCCTTCTCGAAGGTAATCTTCAGTTCTGCCTCTTCTTCCTTGGCAGTAACGTGCTTCAGATAAGCCTCCTCAGGAAGACCCTGGGTTGGGTCGAGAATCTCACCACCGCAGATACTGGTTCCCCAGATACCTACGTTATAAGAATACTTTAATTTGGTGAAGTCTGCATAGAAACCGTGCTCGTTCAGGTAGTCAACCTCCTCCTTACGAGAAAGCGCCTTATCACGAGTCAAGGTGATGATCTCTACACCAGGAGCCATTACCAGGAAGGTCATATCGAAACGAATCTGGTCGTTGCCGGCACCTGTACTTCCGTGAGCGATGGCGTCAGCACCAATCTCCTTGGCGTAACGAGCGATGGCGATAGCCTGGAAGATACGCTCAGAAGATACAGAGATAGGGTAGCAGTTGTTGCGGAGTACATTACCGAAAATCATGTATTTCAATGATTTCTCGTAATACTCGTGGGTAACGTCGAGAGTGACGTATGCCTTAGCACCCAACTTATATGCGTTCTCCTCGTTGGTCTTCAACTGCTCAGCAGAGAAACCACCTGTGTTAGCGCATGCTGCATAAACATCCCAGCCATCCTGGGTCAACTTCATTACTGTATATGATGTATCGAGACCGCCGCTAAAAGCGACTACAACTTTCTTATTTGCCATAATCTTAAGATTAATGTGAAATGTTAAATGTGAAATATTAAATTGGCATTCTTGTCAATACCTTATTATATATAAGGATTTAAATCTCTGCAGATGGACCGTCAATCTTGCGGATTCTCTCTATCACGTCCTGAGGAAGTTTGATAGGAAGATGCTCCTCTGGGTCGAAGAGCATGGCGGTGCAGATGCAGTATTTGCGGTTGGTGCGATGGAGCACATCTACGTTGATGCAACCCTCGCAACCACGCCAGAAAGACTCATCATCGGTCAGGTCGGCGAAAGTAACAGGAAGATAACCCAGCTGGGTGTTCATCTTCATCACAGCCGAACCTGATGTCAAAGAGAAAATTTTTGCATGAGGCCATCGCTGTCGGGCAAGCGTAAAGGTCAGGTTTTTGATACGTTTAGCCAATCCCAAACCTCTGAAGTCTGGGTGAACGATTAAACCTGATGTGGTGACATAGTGCTTGTTGCCCCATGTTTCGATGTAGCTGAAACCTGCGAACTTCTCTCCTTGGAGAGCGATGACAGCCTTGGCTTCGCGCATCTTGGTGGCAACATACTCTGGTGAACGCTTGGCGATACCAGAACCACGTTTCTTTGCCGCTTCTGCGATAGTAGTCAGAATGGTGTCGATGTACTTGATGTGACTTTCATCAGCCACCATGACTTTAACTTCTTCCATTTCTCTTTCTTTTATTATAATGTTCTTGTTATCTTATATGAAAAAGCATGCATAGATATGCATGAGATTCTATTTTGTTCTCGTATGTCTTACTTCAGTTCTGGAATGGCATTTGCGAGTGATTTCAGGAGTGCTTCCTCAGAAGCATCTTCTTTCTTTACCAGGAAAATCGTGTCATCTCCAGCAATTGTACCCAAGATTTCAGGAATGTCATGATTGTCAATGTTATATGCAATACTGCTGGCATAACCCGGACGAGTCTTGATGACAATCATGTTTCCAGAAAAGTTGATGGATAGAAATCCAGGGGTCATCATCATTTCTTTGAGCGAACGAGGATTGGAAACTCGCTTGTACATGGTTTCATTAGGGAGTACATATACATATTTACCATTCATAGAGGCGGCTTTGGCAACTTTCAGTTGTTTTAAGTCGCGGCTTAAAGTGGCTTGCGTAAGCTTATAACCTTCTTTTGACAAGGCCTTCAAAACTTCTTCCTGTGAACTTAACTCTTGACTTGAGATAAGCATCTTCAGGGTTTCCATTCTACTATTCTTTACCTTCATATGATGTATTATTATTCGGATTTCGCTTGCAAAAATACAATAATATCACTAAACTACCAAATAAATTGCAATAAAATTGCACTAATATGTGATAAAATATCATATTGCTGTTTTAAAAGCGCATAAATATGCGCATAATCGTATTCTTTCTTGTAAAATGAAATAATATGCAGTAATTCTTGTAAGTATGCATCCGTTTATTCACTTCTGTATTCTTTTAGTAGTAAATTTCTGCTTTATAAGCTAATATTTCTAAATTTTAGGAGAATTGAATGTGAAAACCCGCTATTTATTGAAAGTTTTTGGTATCTTTGCCAAACATTATTCTAATAATCAAATTTATAACAAAACGTGATGAAACAAAACGATGTAAAGCCAGCAGATGGCAAACTTGGTATTATGGTTGTAGGTTGTGGTGCAGTTGCTACTACTTTTATGACCGGTGTGTTGATGACTCGCAAGGGCTTGACAAAGCCTGTTGGTTCTATGACTCAGTATGATAAGATTCGTGTGGGGCGTGGTGCCGACAAGCAGTATTTGCATTATCAAGACATCGTACCCCTCGCAAAATTGGATGATATCGTGTTTGGAACTTGGGATGTTTATCCTCAAAATGCCTATCAGGCAGCGATGTATGCAGAGGTATTGAAGGAAAAGGACATTAATCCGGTAAAAGATGAATTGGAGAAAATCGTTCCGTTGAAGGCTGCGTTCGATAAGAACTATGCTAAGCGTCTGACGGGTGACAATGTGAAGGATTGCAAGAACCGTTGGGAGATGGTAGAAGCTCTCCGTCAGGATATCCGCGACTTCAAGGAGAAAAACGGTTGTGCCCGTATCGTTGTGATCTGGGCAGCATCTACTGAGATTTATGTACCAGTAGATGAAAAGATTCATGGCACATTGGCTGCTTTGGAAGAGGCGATGAAGGCTGACGACCGTGAACATATAGCTCCATCCATGTGCTATGCTTATGCTGCCTTGACAGAGGGTGCTCCTTTTATCATGGGTGCTCCTAATACAACAGTGGATATTCCTGCAATGTGGGAATTGGCAGAGAAGACCAGGATGCCTATTGCCGGTAAGGATTTCAAGACTGGTCAGACTTTGGTAAAGAGTGGATTTGCTCCTATGATCGGTGCTCGTTGCCTCGGTTTGAGCGGATGGTTCTCTACCAACATTCTTGGCAACCGTGACGGACTTGTACTGGATGAGCCAGCAAACTTCCACACCAAGGAGGTGAGTAAGCTTTCTACTCTCGAAACCATCCTGAAGCCAGACGTACAGCCTGATCTCTATGGTCATGGTAATGATGAGGATACTCAGTATTATCACAAGGTACGTATTAACTACTATCCACCACGCAATGACAACAAGGAAGGCTGGGATAATATCGATATTTTCGGTTGGATGGGCTATCCTATGCAGATCAAGATCAACTTTCTTTGCCGTGATTCAATTCTTGCAGCACCATTGTTGCTCGACCTTACCTTATTGAGTGATCTTGCTGCCCGTGCTGGCCGTTATGGTATCCAGCGTTTCTTGAGTTTCTTCCTCAAGGCTCCTATGCATGATTATACACAGGGTGAGGAGGCTGTCAACAATCTGTATCAGCAATATACCATGCTCAAGAATGCAATCCGCGAGATGGGTGGCTATGAAGCAGACGAAGAGATTGATTAATTATTCTCTCTTATATATATAATAAGGTGTATCAGATACTCAACCCCCTAAAGAGTGTCTGATACACTTTTTTTATGCTCTATACCTGGTAAAATGTTAAATTTGGAGGTCTTTTAATAAAATAATGTGTGAAAAACTTGCAACTTGTAATTATTTTGTTTACATTTGCAACATAAATAAACCTAAATACAACATTCAACAATACTAAACTTTCATGATAAAACGAATAACTTTATTTTGGATATTGTTGTTGGCAATGCCGTTTGTTGCTTTGGCCAAAGATTTTCTCGTAGTGGATTTTGGAGCTAAAGGCAATGGGGTGACAGATGATGCTTCTGCCATTCAGAAAACCATCGACGCTTGTTCGCAAGTAGGAGGAGGCAATGTCGTTTTCTCTGCTAATCATACATTCCTTTCTGGACCAGTCGAATTGAAGTCTAATGTCAATATTATCCTGGAGACCCATTCTGTCTGGAAAGCGAATCCTGATGAAAGCATCTATCGGAAAAGTGCCTTTGGCAAGAATGAAGGTGAAGGTATGATGTGGATCTGGGCTAAGGATATAGAGAATCTGTCTTTCTCCGGACATGGTACGATTCATGGTAATGGTATTCAGTTTATGGGAGCAGAGTTGTTTGACAGTTATGAACTGAAACCTGTAACAACCTTCGATCCTCGTCCTCATGTCCTCACGCTGATAGGTGTGAAGAATCTGTCTATCCGTGATATTACGATTTGTGAAGGTGCCTATTGGACAGTTCATCTGATAGGCTGTGATGGTGCTTTGATAGATGGAATTAATCTTTTGAATAATCTGAAAATACGCAATGGTGATGGTATTGATATTGATCATAGCAAGAATGTACGTATTGCCAACTGTCATATTACGAGTGGTGATGATGCCATTTGTCTGAAAAACCGACGTGAGTTTGAGGAGTATGGTTCTTGTCATGACATCGTAGTGACCAATTGCGTGATGGAAAGTCGCAGTTGTACAGTCAAGATTGGCAGCGAGAATATGGATTCCATCTATCATGTGGTGATAGACAATTGTGTGATCAAGGGCAGTAACCGTGGTTTGGGTATCCAGAATCGTGATGAAGGTACTGTGACGGATGTGGTATTCTCCAATATTATTTTGGATTGTCATCTTTGGAGTGATGTCTGGTGGGGAAAGGCGGAACCTATCTATGTGACTTCTTATCCTCGTGCCAATGGTAATCATAAGGATGCCAACTGGCGTTTCCCTAAAGGACAGACCGTAGGTAAATGTGGAGAAGTGAGCCGCATTTACTTCAATAATATTTATGCAACTTCTGAAAACGGGTGCTTTATCGGAGGGGATACTAAGGATAAAGTCCGCGATATTTATCTCAACAATGTTCATTTGAATCTGAAGAAAGTGACTTCTTACGATGGCGGCGTCTATGATAAGCGTCCATGTCGTGGTGAGGGCTTTATATATAATAAGGTATATGGAGTCTATGTGGAACAAGCCACCAATGTGGAGGTAGATGACCTGAAAGTAATTGCAGATCCTAAGATCAACTATGGCGGAAAGACTTTCGGCATAGATGATTAATATTTCTATATGCGAAACGGTTTCTGTAGTTCTTTCATTCTAATGAAATCAGAACTTAACTCCGGCGTAATAAGGTATCATTACCTTTGCACCGTATAATTATAACTAAAATCTAATAGGTTATGCAAATAGTAAAAAAGACTATTGGAAGTAACATGAGACGTGTCTTGTTCTCTTCCGCCCTTTTATTGGTGAGTTCGCTCACGTTTGCACAGAGTAATGTCAGTGGTACCGTGAAGGATGCCAATGGCGAGCCTCTTATCGGCGTTTCCGTTTTGGAGGTGGGTACGCAGAATGGTGCAGTTACTGACATGTATGGTAACTACAAACTGAATGTGAAGCCTGGTGCAAAGTTGAAAATTTCGTATATCGGTTTCACACCACAGACTGTAAAGGCCGGTTCCAACAGTCAGATTGTTTTGCAAGAAGACAATACCGCTCTGAATGAAGTGGTAGTGGTTGGTTATGGTACGATGCGCCGTAAGGATGTTACCTCTTCAATTACTACCGTGAAGGCAGAAGATTTGAACCAAGGTGTGTTTACAGACCCAGGTCAGATGCTTCAGGGAAAGGTTCCGGGTTTGGTGGTTTCTTCTACTGCCGATCCTAACGGCTCTCCTACCATTACCCTTCGTGGTGCTTCTACTCTCCGTACGGGTGCCATGTCACCTTATTATGTTGTGGATGGAATCCCTGGAGTTGATATTTCTATTGTGTCTCCAGAAGATATCGAGTCTATTGACGTTCTTCGAGACGCTACAGCTACGGCCATTTATGGTTCCAAGGCAGCCAATGGTGTAATCATCATTACTACCAAGAAGGGTGCTGAGGAGAAAACCAATGTCTCTTACAATGGCTATGTGGCTTTTGATAATATTCTGAAGAAATATGATGTGTGTACAGCTGATGATTTGCGTCAGTATGCAAAGGACAACAATATAACTCTCAAGGATGGTGGCGCCAATACGGATTGGCAAGACGAGGTGCTTCGTACAGGTATAAGTCATAATCATAATGTAAACATTAGTGGTGGAAATGGTTCTACTAATTATATGATTAGTGCCGATCTCAGAAAGCGTGAGGGTGTCATCAAGATGACAGGCTTTGACCGTTTCAATGTCCGTTCTCTTGTGTCAACCAAGACCTTGAAAGACCACCTTACTGTTTCTCTTGGTGCGAATATGATGTATGGCAAACACTTTGGCGTACCATCTGGCAATGAGGGTGCATCTGTGCTTGATGCCATGAACTATTATTCTCCTACTAATGCTATCAAAAATGCGGATGGAACATGGACCGTAGGCTCTGGCTCCAAGAACTATAACCCTCTTGCATTGATGGAGGAAAATAAGTCTGAGACAGTCTGGAAACGTAACCAGTTTGTTGGTAAGACCGCCCTCGAACTTTGGAAGGGATTCGTTTGGAGTGTCAACTATTCTTGGAGTAATTATCAAAGTACTTATAGTGCCTATAATACCCGTAACTCTCAGTTGGAGGGTATTGGCAACAAGAATGGTCAGGCTACCCGTAATACTTATTTTGGTCGTGAACAGACTTTTGAGACTTATCTCAACTACGATTTCAAGGTCGGAAAGAGCAAGTGGGGCTTGATGGGTGGTTATTCTTGGGAAGAAAAGAAGAATAACGATGGATTCGGTCTCAGTGTTGAAGGTTACTATAATGATGATCTTGGATGGTATAATATGTCTTACGCACAAACCATCTTGGGCGTTCAGAACTCCGTTCAGAGCGGCTATTTGGAGAAAGTGCGTAACATCTCTTTCTATGGTCGTGTGAATTACTCGTTTGATAGCCGATATATGCTTCAGGCAACCATTCGTCGTGATGGCTCTTCGGTATTCGGCAAGAACAATCGTTGGGGAACTTTCCCTTCTGTATCTGCTGCTTGGAATATCACTGAGGAGAAGTTTATGCAGAACCAGCACATCTTCGATAACTTGAAACTTCGTGCGGGATATGGTATCTCTGGTAATGCCATGGGCTTCGATGTGTATTCTTCTTATAATACGTATGGTGCTTCTGGTACATTCGTATATGATGGTAAGACTTATCGCACATACGGTGCAACCAAGAATGCAAACCCTGATTTGAAGTGGGAGTCAACGGGTATGTTGAACATTGGTCTCGACTTTGCATTCTTGAAGGGACGTCTGAATGGTACTGTAGAGGTTTATCATAAGAAGACCAAAGACTTGATTTGGAGCTATCCTGTTTCAACAACTCAGTACATATATGGTTGGATAGATGCCAATGTGGGTGAGATGACCAATAAGGGTATTGAGTTTACGTTGAATGCGGTGCCTGTTCGTACCAAGAATTTCATGTGGAGTACTACCCTCAACCTCTCTCATAACAAGAATACTGTCGATAAGATGCAGAATGAGACATTCCATACTACTAATCTCACCCAGGGTGACCCAATGGTAGCTGGTGTTTCTGCAGATGGTTGGACACAGAGAATTATGGAGGGCGAACCTATTGGTACATTCTATACATATCAGTATGCAGGAATTGTAAATGGACGCTCAGAGTACTACGTTCTTGATGAAAATGGTAATCGTACAGGCGAAACTACCAATAATCCAAGTTTGAAAGACCGTTCTATAACAGGCTGTGCGCAGCCTAAACTCAATGCAGGTTGGAACAATACGCTTACTTATAAGAACTGGAGTTTGAATGCATTTATCACAGGTGTGTTTGGAAATGATGTTTATAATAGCGCACGTGCTCATTATACGAGTGCTCAAATGTTCTCTGATGGTAAGAACGTGTTGAAGGAATTTCTTAACAACCCAGCTAGTGATGCCTCTGGTTCGCTTCCGTCAGACCGTTTCATAGAGAAGGGGTCATACGTTCGTCTCCAAACCCTCTCTCTAAGCTATACCTTCCGTAATTGCTTTAATGACTGGATTCAGGACTTGACTCTTTATGGTACAGCCAATAACCTCTTTACGATCACTAACTATAAGGGACTTGATCCTGAGGTGAATATGGGTGGCATTGACCCGGGTATCGATTATCGTTGGAGCCGTTATCCACATACACGTACCTTCATGGTGGGTGTTAAGATTAATTTCGGTGGAAGCAAGAAGAAAAAGGTTACGCCACAGTATATCGACCGAGAGGTAATCAAGGAAGTACCAGTCATCAAGGAAGTGGTTAAGGAGGTTCCTGGAAAGCCAACTTTCGTGCAGAGTACATACGTGGTTACATTCTCTGTAAACTCTGCAGAAATTGTTAGCACGGCAGAACTTGATGGTATTAAGAGTGGTTCAAATGTAGAGATTGTGGCTTACTCTTCTCCTGAAGGTAAGTCTTCTGCTAACCAGAAACTTTCACAGAAACGTGCGGATGCGGTTGCTAAATATCTGCAAGATAAGGGCGTAAACGTGACACGTATTGTTGCTAAGGGTGCAGATAGCAACCATGCAAACCGTATCGCTATTGTGACTGTTAAGTAATAACTATTAATCAGATTACAGAATATGAAACTAAATAGATTGTTTATTTCAGCTGGATTGTTAGCTATGGCACTTACCAGCTGTACGGATTTGAATATGGCTCCAAATTCGCAATATACGGAAGATCCTAGTCAGAATTCAGGAATAGACCCTATGATTGTGGTAGAGGCGAAGATGGCTGATGTGTATTACCATCTTAAAGGTACGCTTGGACGTCGTTATATGGAAGCTCAGAGTCTTGCCTCTGATGAGTTTACATCTGTAGCATTTAACGGTGGTTACGTTGATGGTCATACTTACGCAAATCAAGCACTTCACTGTAGCTCTCCTACAGATGCATCTATAGGTTGGTATTCCGATGTAACCGCAGGCATAACAAAGGCTAATAAAGTTTTGGAAGAGTTGGGTAGTGGGGCTTCTGCCCAGATGAAAGCGCCAGCTCGTGCCATACGTGCTTATTATATCTGGATTTTGATGGATAGTTATGGTGACACACCTATCTTGGAAAGTGTTCCTGCAGAAGGTACGTCTGTGCCTCGTTCTCCTCGTAAGGAAGTTGCAGAGTGGATAGAGAGTGAGTTGACGGATATTATTCCTTATTTGACAGAGGATGTAACGGAGAATACATACGGTAAACCAACTAAGTGGATGGCTGAGGCTCTGCTTGCCAAACTCTATATCAATTGGGCAGTTTATACTGCGGAGTCTGTTGACCAGTATGATGCTGCAACAGCAGCTAATCCAAAATTGGATGCTTGTATTGCTGCTTGCGATGAAATCATCAATAGTGGTAAATTCAATTTGGGTACAGTAGATTATCTCCATAAGTTCTCTTATGATAATGGTTGGACGGTAGAGGATTTTATCTATGCCATACCATACGATGCTGTCCAAGACATCAAGGATGGTAGTTCTTATGGATTACAGTATGCACGCCCTCGTACATTTAAGGATATGAAGAATATGTTGCCTAATGTTTATGGGTCAACGGATAAGTTTACGCAGTCATTTGGTGGAAATATTGTTGTTACTCCAGAGTTTGCCAAACTTTTCTGCCTAGATGGTGATATTCGTAACCTTAGTATACTTCGTGGCGATGTCTATGTTCGTGACCCAAAAACATTGCGTCCAACGACGGAACCTTTTATGTATAAAGGTGTGCAGATGCATTTTACAGAGGATATAACTCTTGCCAAAATTGACAACGATATTGATGTTGGAAATGATGCCAATGCTTATCAGCAGGGATGCCACTCTATCAAATGGTTTGCAATTCCTAGCGACTACAATAATAGTCGCAACCAGTCTAATGACCTCCCGATTTTCCGTTATGCGGATATCCTGATGATGAAGGCGGAGGCTCTTACTCGTCAAGGCACTGGTGGTGCAAAGGAACTCTTCAACCAAATTCGTACATATGCAGGTGCTCCAACTCTTACTTCTGAGCCTACATTGAAGGAAATCTATGACGAGCGTGGTCGTGAGTTCTTCGATGAAAACTGGCGTCGTAATGATATGATTCGTTTCGGTCATTACGAGGATGAGTTCTTTCCACATTACAAGGACTTCCCTGATGCAAACTTCGACAAGCGCCATCGTATCTTCCCTATTCCTCAAAGTGACATCGACTTGAATGGTTGGGAACAGAATGCTGGTTATTAATCGATTGAATGATGATAAATGGGGAGTGGCAGGGTCTGCCACTCCCTTTTTCCTAATTGTTAGGCGAAGTTTGTTTCATTTTGATAGAACTGTTTGATTGTGAGAAGGAACCTATTGTTTTTATTACTATGGTTGGCAGGAAAAAAGTCTTTACAGCTTTTGGTGGCCTTCTTGGCTGTGGCCTTGCTGGTTGCAGCTAAGGATTATACCCGATATGTGGACCCACGTATCGGAAGTGAGGGATTGGGAAGAACTTTCCCTGGGCCTTGTATGCCTTATGGTATGGTAAAGCCGGGACCGGATGCCGTGACTATGCCGAATGCAGGATGGGCACCGATACCTGAACCTGTCAAGGGATTTTCGCAGATGCATGTCAGCGGAACGGGAGGTGGACAGAAATATGGCAATATCCTGATTCAGCCTTACCTCGATTCCAAGGAAATCATCCAGAAACGGATGGATGAGAAGATTTCCTTGGGATATTATGCGTGTACCTTTGAGAATGGAATACGAACTGAGATTACTGCCTCAGAACGTTGTGCTTTCTATCGGTTGGACTTTGGCAAGAAGCAGAAGGGAAAACTCTTGATAGATGTGGCTACTTTCTTAGGTATAGATACGATTCCTGATAAGCGCGAAGCGCAGCAGTATGTGGATTCATATGTTTCCTGTGATGGAAAATATGCCGTCTCTGGCTGGAGTACGGTTCGGGGCGGCTGGAACAATGGCGGCCCTTATACCGTATATTTCTATTTGCAGAGCGATGTTCCTCTATTATATAATAAGGTGAAAGAATCTAAAGCAAGATTGGATGTCACTTTCTTGAAAAGTATTGCCAATCTGAAATTGGGTATTTCGCATATCAGTATCGCCCAAGCCAAGCGGAATATCCCTTTCTGTGGTTTCGATGCCCAGTTGAAGCAACTACGAGAAACCTGGAATGGAAAATTGAGGAAGATAGAAATTGTAGGAACTGAAAAACAGAAACGGATGTTCTACACGGGCATCTACCATACGATGCTGATGCCTGTGGATAAGTCGGGGGAAAACCCTCATTTCTCTGATACTCCTTATTATGATGATTACTATGCCATTTGGGATACTTACCGTACGTCTATGCCGCTTCTTACTCTGATAGATGAGGATAAGCAGCGGGATATGATCCATTCGCTTCTGAATATTTATAAGCATGATGGCTATATGCCGGATGCCCGGAGTGGTAATTGGAATGGAAGAACCCAGGGAGGAAGCAATGCTGAAATTGTGATAGCCGATGCTTTTGCCAAAGGGATGAAAGGCATCGACTATGAATTGGCACTCAAGGCTATGATCAAGGATGCTGAAGTTCCACCTACGGATGATGATGGTTATTTGGGAAGTGTGCCTGATGAAAAGCATGGTCGTGGTGGATTGAAGGAATACAATACGCTTGGCTATATCCCTTATGGTATCGACAGAGCTGGTAACCGTACGGTGGAATACAGTTATGATGATTGGTGCATCGCTCAGGTGGCGAAAGGGTTAGGACATCAAGACCTGTATCAGAAATATCTCAAGCGCTCTGGTAACTGGCGCAATCTTTGGCGTGGTGATTATGAATGGCAGGGAATGCGTGGCTTCATCATGCCTCGTGATGCAGATGGGAGATGGCTCGACTCTGTGCCTTGGGGAAAATCAAAAGTTTACCATCCCCTGATTCCTTATCGCCCTGACACGAAGGTGGCTCCCTGGTATCTGCCATGGTGGAGTACTTTCTTCTATGAAGCTTTGTCGGCTGAATATAGTCTCAGTATTCCGCATGATGTGCCGGGATTGGTGGAGTTGTGCGGCGGTAAGGAGGCTTTTATCAAGCGCCTTCATACATTCTTTGCCAACAAACATTATAATGTTGCTAACGAACCGAGTTTTATGACTCCTTATCTCTACCATTGGGTGGATAGACCTGATCTGAGTGTAGCACGTATCAGACAGATTGTGAATGACAACTATAACGATACTCCGCTCGGTTTGCCGGGAAATGATGATAGCGGCGCCATGTCTTCCTGGCTTGTCTTCAATATGATGGGGCTTTATCCCGTGGCAGGACAGAATCTCTATCTGGTAGGCTCGCCGCTGATTCCTGAATATACGATTCATCTGGAGAATGGTAAAAAACTGCAAGTGGTAAGGGATGAAAAGATGAAATCCTGGGATAGGAAATTCTTGACTCATGAGTTATTAACAAATGGTGGAAAACTTGTACTTCCTGGTTTTTCTGCTGTTGATTCTATTGTTGATAACGGTGCTAAGATGCTGATTTCTAATCAGAAAGAGCGTTTTCCACGTTGTGAACAAGATGTGGATAACTTGTTGAAAAGTATTCCTTCACAGGGGATTTCTCATTTCGTTTTAAACCGTCAGTATCGCAATTGGGAGCTCGGGGCAACTTATCTGAATGGAAACCGTGATACCCTGTATTTGAAATGCAACCAGTCGGTCTATCTGATACCGGAAAGACTGGTGGATGAGGCTACTGGTTTCTCTTGGGACAATCCGCAGAAAGGAAAGAATATCTATGTCTGCAACAAGTCGCAGAATGAAGGTATGCGTGATGGTACCTTCCTGTTTATTTCCAGAAAAGCCTTACAGCAGTTGCTTCATTCTGGTACTTTCATCTATAATGATATGACTTGGCGACAGGTGTCAAGGGATGCAAAGACCGTTGTCGTGCGGGCGGATATAGATGGCACAACGATGTGTATCAGTCTTTGTCACCAACTGTCATGGGTGCTTTGGATGAAAAACAATCCTTTAGGTATTGATTGGACCCTCACAGGAATGCTTCCGGACGGGAAATGATTCTTCCATAAGAAAATTGTTTCAGATTTGTTCTGATAATAGAATTAATTTTGTAACTTTGTGGAAAAATATAAAAGCCTAATGAAGAAAGTAATATTAGTAATCGGTTTTGTCATGTGTCTCTTGCTGGTACAAGCTCAGACCCGTCGCCAGATGGGTGGGGTGTACTGCGCTTATCCTTTTACTGAGGTAGAGACCGGTAAAACTCTTTCCATCGAGAAATATGAGGATGAGGATAATCTGGTTCTGGAGGGTTACTCTCCTTTCTATATCAGTCATTATGGTCGTCATGGTTCCCGCTGGATGCCCCATGATGACCGCTATACCTGGGTGAACCGTCACTTTGAGGACGTATCCAATCTTACTCCTTTAGGAAAGAAGGTGAGGAAAATCTTATGGCGAGTATGGGATAATGCTCAGGGTAATGGTGGTAAACTGTCGAAATTAGGAGCTCTTCAGCATCGGGGCATTGCCAATCGTATGTATCAACGCTTTCCTCATATTTTTGCTACAGGTAATCGTGTGACGGCACGTTCAAGTGTCGTTGACCGTTGTGCAAAAAGTATGTTGGCTTTTACGGATGAATTGCATCATTTGCAGCCGTCACTAACGATGGATGTAAAGACCGATTCTGCCGATATGGCATGGATTGCCTATACTTCTCCGGAAGAAAAAGCATTGGGAAACAGGACAAAGGTTACGCCAAAGGTTTCTACAGACAGATTCATGCATCTGCTTTTCAAGGATATTTCCAAGATTGATGATCCGATGAAGTTGATGGGGGAGATGCAGGCCATCACTTCCTCTATTCAGGATGTGGGTTTGAATTTCAAGTCTTATCCGAAAGATATAGAGGAACAGTTGAATGCCCTCTTTACTGATGAGGAATTTCGTGCTTTCTATGAAGCCAACAATAAGCGTATGACGATCTGTAATGGAGATGATCTCTATAATGAACAGATTCCGATGCGTTCTGCTGTTTCTTTGTGGCATCATATCAGGGATGATGCTGATAGGGCTTTGGCTTCGGGTAAGCCTTCGGCTGATTTGCGCTTCGGACATGATACCAATCTCTATCGCCTGCTTACTCTTTTGGGGGCTGGCTATGAAAGGGTTTCTGAAGAGACGGGAATGTTTGAAAGTTCCTGCGACCGATATGACTATAATCGCATGGATGTAGTGGTTCCAATGGCTACCAACCTACAGATGATTTTCTATAAGAAGAATGTGCCGGACGAGGCTCATCCTGAGAAAAATATTGTGGTAAGACTGTTGTATAATGAGGTGAACGAGGCACAGATCAAAGGCATGGAAGACGTGTTCTATGGTTCTGATGTTCCGCCTTATGATAAAAACTATTTTTCCTGGGAAGAATTCAAGCAGTATATGGAAAGCCGCATAGACAAGGCAGAACATGTACGTCAGCTCCATGCCCTCAATACGATGGTGGGCACAGCGCAGGCTAATACCAAGACGGCTGGCATGTTTGGTAAGGGAAGTGAGGAACATGGACAAACTCTTCCTGCCGTACTGGTGCCTAACGGACAGAATTCCTGGACTCCTCAGACTCAAGATACGGAGAAAAAGTGTATTGCACCTTATTATTATAAGGATACTGAATTGCAGGGCTTTCGCAACAGCCATTGGATAGTAGGAGGTTGCACCCAGGATTACGGTTCCTTTACGGTGGCAACTTTGGGCGGCAAACTGAGATTGCAGCCAGAGGAACGTGCTACTTCTTTTTCGCATGCAGATGAAATATCTCACCCTCATTACTATGCGATCAACTTGAGGAAAGAACATCTCAAAACCGAACTTACAGCTTTGAGCCATACTGCCATCTTGCGTGTAACACCACAGGAAGACCAAGATGTTCATATCGTCATCAATCCGAATAGTGACGAGGGGGAAGGATACATAGAGATCGATACGCTGAATCATAGAGTTTATGGTTATAATCCTGTGCATCGCATCTACCAAGGATGGGGTGAACCAGCAGGATTCAGTGGGCATTTTGTCTTGGAATACCCTGAAGGACTGGTTGATTTCGGTGTGTTCTCCAAGGAGGGTAAGAAAGGAAAGGGATTGGAGGCTAAAGGTGCCCGCATCGGGGCTTGGCTTACTTTCAAAGGTCAGACCGAAAAATCGATGGAATTGAGAACTGCCAGTTCGTTTACAGGCAAGGAAAATGCGATTTCCAATTTAGAGAAAGAAGTGGATAACTTGGCAAGTAGTTTTGATGAGATGCGGGAAAGAGCCATCGAAGCATGGTGCGACCGCTTTCATACGATAGATGTGAAAAGCAAGGATACGGCTAAGGTCAACCAGTTTTATGGAGCCTTCTACCGTGCCTCGTTCCTGCCTCGCCAGATGAGTGATGTGAATGGCGACTACCCACCATTTGCGCATGGAGAGACAAAGCAAGAGAATTCTTCACTTGTCACTCTTCATTCTTCACTCCCAAAAGCATACGGAGATTTCTCTATGTGGGATATCTATCGTGCCGAACTTCCTCTCTATAATATCATCACGCCAACTTTGTCGGGTGACATGATGCAGTCGCTGGTCAATATGTACAAGGAGGGTGGATGGATGCCAATTTTCCCTTGTTGGAACAGTTATACGGCAGCGATGATTGGCGACCATGCCGGTGTTGCTCTGGCGGATGCTTATGTCAAGGGCATTCGTGGCTTTGATGCGCAGACAGCATACCAGGGGATGCGTAAGAATGCTTTCCAGAGTCCGAAGTCTTTCGAGGAGTATAAGGATGGTATGGGAAGAAGGGCTTTGAAGTCATATCTCAAATATGGATTTATTCCGATGGAAGATAGTGTGAAAGAGGCTTTTCATCAGAATGAGCAGACCTCCCGTACTTTGGAATATGCTTTTGATGATTTTGCCGTGGCACAGATGGCAAAGTTGTTGGCTGATTCTCTGGAATATCAGAAGAATAAAGGCAATCTTCTGTCCTTGGATAAGAAAATGCTATTAGCTGACTATAAGCAACTGATGCGTAGGTCTGAAAACTGGCGTCATGTCATCAATCCAAAGACCGGATGGGCTGATGGTCGTCATCAAAACCGGAAATGGGAAAATAATCTCGATCTGGTGCATCGCAAGAGTTATATTACCGAGGGGGCTACCTGTCACTATACCTGGTATGTGCCCCAGAATGTGGAGGGACTTTTTCAAGTTATCAACAATAGTGGGCAGAACGTCATCACACGTCTGGACAGAATGTTTGATGAAGGATTGTATTGGCATGGTAATGAACCTTGTCATCAGATAGCCTACCTTTATAATAAGGCTGGTGCTCCCTGGAAGACCCAGCAGCGCATTCATCATATTCTGAATACTGAATATAATGATACTCCTGGCGGACTGTCGGGTAATGATGATGCGGGGCAGATGTCGGCTTGGTATATGTTTTCAGCCATCGGGTTCTATCCCGTATGTCCGGCTACACCTTATTATTATATAGGCACGCCAAGTTTTGACAAGGTTACATTCAATTTGGAGAACGGCAGAAAGTTCGAAATTGTTGCCGAGGGAGTCGATGATGAGAATTTCTACATCCAGCAAGTTGACCTGAATGGTAAGTCTGGCTATTATTTGTCTCATGATGATTTGCTGAAAGGTGGAAAACTTTCTTTCAGGATGGGAAATACTCCTAAATATTAAAATTTAAGAAAATAAGATGATACTGATAGATCCTGTAGGATATTTTATATATGGAATGTGCGTCATGTTCTATTCCATGATGGCATGGTTCTTCTGGCGTAAGGGATCGGATGTTCTCTCGCGTCTTATCAAGGCAATCATGCTCATCTATGTGGTAGAGAGCCTGAAAGACCTGGTAATATATTATTATGTAGATGACATGACGAGCAGGTGGTGGGCTGTGATGACTTCCATGGATATTGTCATTATTCCTTTTTACATCTTTGTGCTGATGGAATTGGTAAAGCCCGGATGGCTTACCTGGCGCAAGGGCATCTTGCATGAGGTGCCGTTCGTCGTGCTGCCTCTTCTCTATATTATCACAGGTCATGCCATCTGGTATTATATCATTGCAGCTTGGGCTGTCTTCTATGGTAGCGCCACGCTGCTTCTTACGTTCTTTTTCATATCCCAATATCATCGGGTACTGAAAGAGCGGTTTTCGTATGAGGATAACATCAATCTGCATTGGCTCAGGGCCATACTGGTCAGCTTCTTCTTTATTCTGGCTGCCTGGACCTGTAGTTCGGTGATGGTGGATGTGAATTTTGACAATCTCTATATGATTCTATCGTTGGCCACATGGATGTTTGTTGGTTATTTCCTCTATAAGCACGAATCGGTCATAGATGAATTGAGAGATGTGGATGATGCCCGTTCTTCTGATGCAAGTGGGGTGGTAGGTGAGGCTAATAGCGGGATGTCTGCCGGCGATTATCTTCTTTCTCCCGAAATCAGTCAGATGGTAAAAGATCTGTTTGAGAATCAGAAAATTTATCTCGATCCCAAACTCAAGTTGTCGGATGTCGCCATGAGGGTAGGAACCAATCGTACTTATCTCAGCCGCTTCTTCAATCAGGAGAATGGCAAGACTTTTTATGATTATGTGAACAACTATCGGGTGAAATATGCAGAACAGTTACTTTCTTCCACTAAAGATCCGCTTTCTTTTATAGCGGAAAAAGCAGGATTCAATTCGCCTTCTACTTTCCGCAGAGTATTTGCTTCTGTATATGGTTGTTCGCCACAGGAATACCGCCGTAGAGTGTCAAATGGTTAGTTTTTACCATTTGGCACTTTTTTTTGATGGTTTGGGCGCTCTTTGTACGTAATGAGCGATAAGTTTTACGGTTTGAACGCGTGGTTTGTCCTGTTTTTCCTAACTTTGCACCAAATTAATTTATAATAATGTTGCGGAATTAAGATTAAAGCCCTATGAAGAAAAATTTACACAGAATCATCATGTCAGCATTGCTGACAGTGCTGGCAACAGTTGCTGCCAGCGCACAGTGCTACATTGTCGGCAGCGACAATGAGTGGAAAACCAACACTGCTGCGGCAGAACTGGCAGAGACCGCCACTACAGGAGTGTATGAGGGTGATGTCACCTTCGTTAACGGTGCGCAGTATTTCACCGTCACCCAACATCTGACAACTGGCGATGACGATTGGACAGAGTTTAACAAAAACCGCTTCGCCCCTTCAGTATTCGACGCCATGCTCGTTATCAATGAGCCTATGACCATGGTAAAGGGTAGGGACGCATCTTTCAAAGTACCAGTCGCTGGTACAACCTATCGTATGCGCATCGACTTCAACACCCTGACCGTCACCTTGCTCGGTGACTTTCCCGACAAGCTGTATGTATGGGGCAGCGACGGTGTCTTCGATCCCACACTTGCATCTGCCACACTGCCAAAGACTGAGACGGACGGTGTGTATAAGGCAACGGTAGAGTTCACCTCATGCTACTTCAACATTCTTAGCCAGCTCGGTACCGACCCCAACGACTACGAAGCCATACTGCCCTACCGCTACGGTGGCGGTAAGGTGGTTATCAACCGCGACAAGGCCATGACGCTCACAGAGCAGTCATTCCACATCGCCACACCAGGCACCTACGACGTGACTGTAGATCTCCGCACCATGACCATGAACCTCCACAGCGACACCTATGTGCCCGAATATCCAGACCATGTCTACCTCATCGGTGCCAACGGTAGCAACTTCGCCGATCAGGGCGCAGAGCTTACATGGGACGATGTGGAAGGCATCTACACTGGCTATGTGACTTTCTATGGCAACAAGTTTACCATCTCTACCGCTCTCGCCTCTACATATGATGGCTGGGACGAGATTAAAGCCAAGCGCATCGGTGCTGTCGCACCAACTGTTGACGTGGAACCGAACCTCACCGTAGGCATCAAGAAGGGCGAGGTGTCTGACTTCATCATCGGAGCATCGACAGATAACCCACTCACTGCATGCGTTACATTAGACCTTGTCAACAACCGTCTGACGCTCCACGGCAACGATGCGTCATATCCAATAGGCTACCCGAAAGAGCTCTACACTCTCGGCTGCAACGGCAATTGGTTCACCAACATCCCTGCAGACGTGATTCCTGCCACCAACGAGCCTGGCATCTATGAGGGCGAAATCACATTCGTGGGCGAAGTGGGCAATCTTCACTTCATCGTGTTAAAGCGTCTCGGCGCAGATTGGGACTTTGTCAACGCCAAACGTCTCTCTCCCTACACCGACGGCGACCCCGCCGATCTTGACAGCGATATTCCTGCCATGGAGCCTGACTTTTCGCCCGGCGCATGGCTCTTCTCTGGCGAGCCAGGCACCTACAACATAAAGGTGGACCTCACACAAGGCAATGGCGTGATACGCATCTCTGCCAAGGGCGCAACAGGCATCACCGCCACCACAGCCGCTCCTGCCACCAAGAACTACTACTACGACCTCAACGGACGATTCCTCGGCTACGTGGAGCCGCAGAAGGGAGTGTATGTTGTTAAAGGTAAAAAGGTAATAAAGTAAAAAAAACAGAAAGGTAATTATTTACTGAGTCCACTTTAAAAAGTCATTTTTGGTTTTTTATCCTACAAAACGCCATTTGATTATCAGATGATTACATTTGAAGAATTTCTCAAAAATTACTTTTTCAAGTGGACTCATTCATTAATAACTAAAACCGTAAAAGTAATGATGGACGAACAGAAAAATTTAGCAGCTTGGGAATGTTTGGACCAGGCTTTGTTTACCTCCTCCCATGTCAAGGCTAAGGACATGGAAAAGGGAAGTACTGACTGGGATAATGTTTATCCTGTATCAAAAGAGGAGACGGATAAGATGAAGAATCTGGTGGATGAGGCTGTGCGAAAGGCTGATGATCCTTCTGACTCATTCTTCCGTGAGCGTGTGTCTGATTTGCGCGAGATTATCTCATATTCCTATAGCAAACATCGTACGTGGAAGTGGTCTTTGATATTCGGTTCGATTATCGCTGCTTGCATCTTCTGGTATTTTGGCAATCAGGATAAGGAGGATGCTCAGAAATATGCCAAGGATGTGACTCTTGTGGAAAACTGGAAAAAGGCTGATACCACGATTACTTATGATAAACTCGATGCAAGTTCGGAACTCAGTTATCAGCTTTATGAACGTCGCGTTCAGTCTGCAAATGCTTATAAGTTGATGAAACTTCATGACTTGAAGAGGAATGCGGAGTCTTATAGGGAGGGTATGAAGACGGCAAAGCATAGTGCTGATACGGCTAAACTGGATAAGAATATTGAGAGTTATAAAAAGCGTATGGCAGAATGCGAAGAAAAGATGGAAAAATATCAGGACGAGTTTGATGAAGTTGCTGATATGGATTTTGATGAAATCCAGAAAATGGCGCTCAAGGACACTCAGGGGTTAGTGGATGATATTAATGATTCTGCTTCTACGAAGACTGGCTGGATGATTTATCTGATTATTCTGATACCACTCTATATCATTTCAGGTTATCCGCGAGGATATGTGATTTCTGCTCATCGCCGTCAGCATGGTTTCATGCGTACGCTTCAGAAAATCGGTTTTGCCGTGGCAAGTTTCTTCTTCGGTAGTGGTTTGCTGATGTCGCTTCTGCCGGATAGTATCGTTGAATATCATTATACCAGTGGTAGAGTGGAAACGAGGAATGAGGGTAATCCGGTCAATATCGTCATTTTGGGTATCAAGTTTGGTTTGATGATAGCGGGTGTGCTTATTTTCTGTTTCGTCTCAGTTCTGATTATGACTATCGAAACGATTTCGGGTCTCAAACGCAACTTTAATTGGGCAGCCATGCTGAACAAAGGTAAGAAAGCGCCGGTTGCCGTAGCTGAGGCTCCGATAAATGCAAGAAATGATTAAAGTATGAAGATGATAGGTCTATGAGATAAATACTAATAAATTACAATATTGCGAGATTTTAAAGTTAAGATGAAAAAGAGGGTGTGTCATAATTCCATGACGCACCCTCCGATGTGAAAGCAATTCCTCAAAGTGAGCACATATATATGCTCTCTAACGAAGTGCTTCTTCATTCATTTTTAATGCTTGGCTGTATATCTATCCAACCGGCAATTGGCATTAGCAAAAGGTTATATAGCCAACCCCACAATAAAGTACTAAATTAACCGCTTTCCGTAAGAAAATGCAGAATATATTTGCTT
>NZ_QTXV01000150.1:0-1662 GCF_003461825.1 Prevotella sp. AM42-24
ACTAAAGTTTCCCACCCCAAAATAGTAGGGTAAAAATAACAGTTTCTCGATAAAAAGTTGTATCTTTGTAATCGCTAAAGAACAAAAAACAACGATTTAAAGAGTAACTGTTATGAATGCAAAATTAAGCAATTTTTCTGAGTTATCAAACATATTAAGTGTTAAAAGTTCATTGCGAACCAATTTAATGGCGCTTTTTACCCGTTTTGGTCTAGGTCATCTCCTCTGCAAGCTATCATTGGAGAAAGAAGCTGGTATTCCTGCCGTTCAACTGATCCTGTCTTTGTGTCTGTTTCGCATAGCAAGTGAAAGTATTCACTCTATGTACAAGAAATCATATTACGACTTGTTGAGTACTGGCAAGAACTGCTATTATCGAATGATGACGAGAGCTTCCATGGATTGGCGTAAGCTCCTCCTTGGTATGTCCCTTCGCTTTCTAGCTATCATCCGCAAAGAGCATGCAGAAGTCTCCACTGGAATGGAGAGCTATATCCTGGACGATACCACCTTGGAAAAGACAGGTTTCAGCATGGAACAGATCAGTAGAGTATTCGACCATGTCCAAGGCAAATGTGTGTTGGGGTACAAACTGTTGGTTTGTGCATTTTTTGATGGGAAGAGTACTATTCCTATAGACCTTTCGCTGCACTGTGAAAAAGGAAAGAAGAAGGACTTTGGACTAACCTCCAAGCAACGAAAAAAGCGTTTTGCCAAACAGCGTAATGCCGAGAATCCAAACGCCATCCGCTTTAATGAGTCTACGGAATCGAAACTGAAGGTTGCCGTTGACATGATAAAGAGAGCCTGGAGTCATAAGTGCCTGCGAGCCAAGTATGTTCTTTGTGACAGCTGGTTTACTTGTGAATATCTCATCGGCGAAGTTAGAAAGCTTGGCAAAGGAGCCTTGCATCTTGTAGGATTGGCGAAAATGGGAAATGCCAAGTATCTTGTCCATGGCAAATTACACAATGCCTTGGAATTGATAGCTCTATATGAAAGAGAGCGTTCTCATAACTGTCGCCAATATAAATGCCATTATATATCTTTGCAAGGTAAGCTGGGGGAGCAACCTTTACGCATATTCCTGATTCGATATGGAAGGAACCAAAGATGGAACGTTTTGATAAGCACAGATTTGTCTATGACTTTTGTGAAAGCTTTCGAAGTTTACCAAATCCGTTGGAACATAGAAGTCTTGAACAAAGAATGTAAACAGTATCTCGGACTAGGCAAATGCCTTGGAAGAGATTTTGACGAGCAGATTGCCGACTGCACCCTCTGCTTTCTCACATATATAACCATGGCTTTGGAGAAACGATTCTCTGAATATGAGACCATGGGAGAACTTTTCACAGACATGGAGGAAGACCTCATGGCATTGACCTTATGGAAGAGAGTACTAACATGCATCAAGAGACTTTTGGAGGTGCTTTGTGAGCATCTTGGCGTGACAGTTGATGAAATGACAGAGTCTCTTATCAACGACGAAGAAGCTGCATCTGCTTATCTCGTCATGGCTAAAGCTCTAGAAAATAGGGAAAATGGGAAAGAAGTGGCATGAAACACTTTTTAGGTAACCGTTAAAATGCCCTGTTTATAGGGATTGATGGAACATTAAGGACTCAAAAATGCCCTATAAACAAGGGTGGGAAACTTTAG
>NZ_QTXV01000151.1:0-1225 GCF_003461825.1 Prevotella sp. AM42-24
CCTAAATTCCGCAGCATTTTAGTTTAACTTATTTTATAAGTACCTGAGCAACAAAAAGTTGCTCAGGATTTTGCCATGTCAGATTTTTCACCTATCTTAGTGTTGCAAATCAAAATATGTATCAAACCCGACAGACATGGCAAAGGTAGCAATAAAATCTGAGAAACTCTCTCCTTTTGGAGGAATTTTTTCAATAATGGAGCAATTTGACTCCAATCTCTCATCTGTAATCGACTCAACCCTCGGTATGAGATGTAGGCTGTATGGTTATCAATACAGCGAAATCATCCGTTCGCTTATGAGCGTTTATTTCTGTGGCGGCTCATGCATAGAGGATGTCACCACTCATCTGATGTATCACCTCTCGCTTCATCCGACACTTCGCACATGCAGTGCCGACACGATTCTCAGAGCCATAAAGGAACTGACCCAGGATAACATTTCCTACACATCCGACACTGGCAAGACCTACGACTTCAACACGGCAGACATGCTGAATACACTGCTCCTCAATTGCCTATTGTCCACAGGGCAGCTGAAAGAGGGCGAGGGGTATGACGTTGACTTCGACCACCAGTTCATAGAGGCTGAGAAGTTTGATGCGAAACCCACATACAAGAAGTTTCTCGGGTACCGTCCAGGTGTGGCTGTCATTGGCGACATGATTGTCGGCATAGAGAACAGCGACGGCAACACTAACGTTCGTTTCCACCAGAAGGACACGTTGAGGAGATTCTTTGAGAGGATTGAACAGAAAGGATTGACAGTCAATCGTTTCAGGGCAGATTGCGGATCCTGCTCAGAGGAAATTGTGGAAGAGGTCGGAAAGCATTGCATGACTTTCTATATCCGCGCCAACCGCTGCGGTTCGCTCTACGATGACATCTTTGCACTCAGAGGGTGGAAGAGAGAGGAACTGGGCGGCATTGAGTTTGAACTGAACTCCATTCTTGTTGAGAAATGGAAAGGGAGGGCATACCGTCTTGTAATCCAAAGGCAGAAGCGAATTGACGGTGAGATTGACCTGTGGGAAGGCGAATACACCTACCGCTGCATCCTTACAAATGACTACGAGTCTTCCGAGAAAGAGATTGTCAAATTCTATAACCTCCGTGGAGGGAAGGAACGCATCTTCGATGAAATGAATAACGGATTCGGCTGGAACAGGCTTCCAAAATCCTTCATGGGAGAAAACACGGTGTTTCTTCTGCTTACGGCACTCATA
>NZ_QTXV01000151.1:1235-1629 GCF_003461825.1 Prevotella sp. AM42-24
GTTTCTTCTGCTTACGGCACTCATACGCAACTTCTATAAATTCATCATGGCGAGGCTTGACGTGAAGAGGTTCGGACTCAAAGCAACAAGCCGCATCAAGGCGTTTGTCTTCAAGTTCATCTCTGTGCCAGCCAAATGGGTCAGGACATCAAGGCAGTATGTGCTGAATATCTATTCATGCAACAACGCTTATGCTGATGTGTTCCAGAATGACTTTGGATGACACCGACAACTTATGGTCGTGATTTTGCGTATTGCCTCAAGTCGCATGGTGGGGTAAGGGGATTTAATGCGTCTTTGTGGCGATTTTTGCTGCGTTGCACCCTCTTTTGCCACAGTGTCGCTACCTTTTTGACCTCTGTGTCATCTTATGAGGGCGGTTGCGGATTTGAGG
>NZ_QTXV01000152.1:0-1618 GCF_003461825.1 Prevotella sp. AM42-24
GAGGAAACATCAACGAATGAGGCTCAATCGCCACCGAATCCGCTGAAGCGCATCAGCGGCAAGCAGCGCAAGGCAACATTAGAGGAGTATCAGCAGACCTTCCTCCAAGTTCCAAGGATTGACGACCGCAAGCCAGTCTTCGTCAGTTCCGATGTGCGAGACCGTCTTGATCGTGTCGTCCGCATCCTCGGAGGGAGACGCATGAGCGTATCGGGCATCATCGAGAACATCGTGCGCCACCACCTAAGCCTTTATGAAGAGGACTTCGAGGCTTGGCGCAAATTGTGAGAATTAAGGTCTGCGACCTTGGACGTGGATAGCTGAAAGGCTGTAGTTCCAACTAACGTGTTCTGAGAGGGAGCGAGGTTATGTTTTGGGAACCCCAAAACGCCTCGCTCCACCATGAGGGCGGAGGAATTTTGCTCCCGTCGGTCGCAGAAAGTGAGTGTACCAACGATAAACAGTGTATCGAATGACAAACATACAGGAACAAGACAAGAGAAAGGGCGGAAGACCGCCCACGGGCAGAGTTCGCAAGCTGTCGAAGTCTGTCACAGTGAAGTTCTCGAAGCCAAGCTACGAGGCATTGAGACTGAGGGCAAGAAAAGCCAACCGCAAGTTGGCGGAGTACATCCGTGAGTCCGCCTTGAACGGCGCGGTGGTCAGCGGACACAACACTGAGACGATAGCCATCGCCAAGAATCTCATTGGCATGGCGAACAACCTCAACCAACTTACCAAGCTGTCGCATCAGAGAGGTTTCCATGAAACTCATGTGTATGTGGTGGACTTATTGAGAAGATTGAAAGCCATTCTTTGTGAACACAGACAAGCATCCCAAACCTTAAAATCAAACATAGGCAGGAAGGAGGCAACGATATGATTGGCAAGCTAAAGAAGGGATGCTCTTTTGGTGGTTGCATCCGCTATGTTACAGGCAAGGACGAGGCTAAAATCCTTGCTTCCGATGGTGTTTTGCTCGGCACGAATGCCGAGATGACGCAAAGTTTCGAGCTACAAAGGCAACTAAATCCAAGGATTAAGAAGCCTGTGGGGCACATAGCTTTGAGCTTCAAGCCCGAGGACAAGCCACGTTTGACGGATGAATTCATGGCTAAGATAGCCCTTGAATACATGCAGATGATGAGTATCACCAAAACCCAATTCATCATCGTAAGGCATCACAACACGGACAATCCACATTGTCATATCGTATATAACCGCATCAATAATGAGGGCAAACTCATATCAGACAGAAATGATTACAGGCGTAATGAGCAGGTGACCAAGGCTCTAAAATCCAAGTATGGACTGACCTACGGAACGGACAAGAGCAATACTAATACTCGCAAGTTACGCAATGCTGAGCGTGCCAAATACGAGATTCACAATGCCGTCAAGGATGCCTTGAAAGACGCTGATAGTTGGCAGAAGTTCAAGAATGAACTTGCAAAGCGAGGTGTTCTCTTGGAGTTAGTCTATAAGGACAAGGAGCGAACCAAGGTGCAAGGCATCCGATTCTGCAAGGACGGATATAGTTTCAAGGGTACGCAGATTTGCAGAGAATGCAGCTTTGGCAAGTTGGATGCAAGACTTGGCACAGAGTATAATCGTGTAT
>NZ_QTXV01000153.1:0-1613 GCF_003461825.1 Prevotella sp. AM42-24
TGTACTTCCCTGAAAAAGGTTGTCACTTAGGAACAAACAGAAGTGACAATGAAACATAAGACAAAAATTGAACGTGTGTATAATGAAGACACTGGTTGGTTTGAGACCCGTGAGGTAGAGTTGAATAGCTACTCTTTTACAGATGATGATCGTATCATGATAGTTCGAGAGTATATGGAGAGTGGGCTCCCAGCAGAAGAAATCATCAAGAAATACTATATAAGCAGTCGTACAGTGCTATTTTCTTGGATGGATAAGTTCTTAAATGAAAAAGATTTGTTATCTTTGCCGCCAGAAGACCAAAACCGTGACGATATGGCAAAGACAACAAATGAACAGTTGAAAGAGAAAGATGCAGAGATTAAGCGTCTCCGCAAGGCTTTGGAGTTAGAGAAGCTTCGCTCTAAGGCATTCTCCACCATGATTGACCTCGCAGAAGAAACCTTCAATATTCCTGTGAGAAAAAAATCTGGTACCAAACAGTAAGCTTGCTCCGCACAGAGTGCCAGAGCCAAGGTTTAGGCACTCTATGCGGGCTGTTTGGTTTCACCCGGCAAGCATATAATAAGCGCAATGTCTCTGACGGCTTTGCTGAAGAGGCCATTGAGTCTATCATCATTGAAAAGGCACGTGAGTATCGTAAGTCGAATCCTGGCTTAGGAGCTGCAAAGTTGCATGCCATATTGAAACAGATGTTTGAGGATACAGGCTGCTTCCCTGGTCGTGACGCATTTATTGAGATGCTACGTAAGCATGGACTCATGGTACGTATAAAGCGCCGTAGGCGCTATAAGACAACAGATTCCGACCATAATTATCGCAAATACCCAAACCTGATTAAGGGAGTAGTTCCTACCCATCCGAACCAGATTTGGGCAAGTGACATCACCTATGTTGAAACCAATGAAGGTGTGTGCTATCTCTCGCTTATAACAGACCTGTATTCCCATAAAATCGTTGGATGGGCTGTTGGTCCAACATTAGAAACTGTATATCCATTAGAAGCGCTTAAAATGGCATATAAAAGCATTGATGAAGAAACTGCAAAAGGACTCATTCATCACTCTGACAGAGGAAGCCAGTATTGCAGTCAGAATTATGTATCTATCCTAAAAAGTCATGGCTCACAAATAAGTATGACTCAAACAGGAGATCCTTTGGAGAATGCTATAGCAGAACGTGCAAACGGCATTTTAAAAACAGAATGGCTTTATAGAATGACAATTCCTACTCGTAAAGTATGTAAGAAGGAACTGACCAGGATTATTGCGTTTTATAACGACGAAAGACCGCATATGAGTATCGGTAATCAAACACCATCAGTTGCACATACTCAAGTGGGGCCACAGCAGAAAATGTGGAAAAATCCTTGGGAAAAATCTTCTAATTAGTTGAAAATGTGTATCTTTGCATTTGAAAGAATATCATCACCGTAACCTTTCTAGGGATAGCTCCTTAAAAAGAGTAACCTAGTTAGGTATAATGGGTATTCGCTGACAACCCATATAGTGATAAAATAAAAAATGCGTAACTCATTTAGTGATACAAAAAATAGATAGTAACAAATTTAGTTTAACCATCCTAAAGGTGACAACTTTTTCACGTATAAGACA
>NZ_QTXV01000154.1:0-1613 GCF_003461825.1 Prevotella sp. AM42-24
CTGCAATCTGCGACGCTGTGGGTCGTAGGTGTAGAACGTCTCAGCACCATTGCAGTACTTCAAGTATGTACGCTGCTCAAACTTGTCATAGCCGATCTTGCTCACATAATCGTAGCCGTATGACTTGTAGCCATGAACCTTTTCAAGCTGACCACCGAGATTGTAAGAGTAAGTAATCTTTTCCTCATCAGGATAGATCATCTCCAATAGACGGTTGTGGCTGTCGTAAGTCCATTGCGTCACGTAGGTTGCTATCGCCTGGTTAGGCACAATCATCGTGCGGCGGGGCTTTGTCACCTCGCCCATCTTGCCATAGAAGTATTCGATGGCACCTGTTCCATCCTCACGGAGCATCAAGCGACCGATACGGTTCTGAGAGGCGTTGCGGCCACCGTAGTAATACTTCACGTTGTTCTCCGGATGATCTGGGTAGTTGATACCCGTCAGACGCTGATAGTCGTAATCGTAGGTGATGAACTTGCCTTCCTTTGCAAGGTTGGCAGTCTGCTTGGTCAGCACATTGCCGAGAGCATCATAAGTGAAACTTGTGATGCCGCTTGCAGGATGGTTCACCTCGGTACGGCGGTCACCCATGTCGTAAGTAGAGGTCGTCACATTGCCCTCCGTGTCGGTAACACGAACAAGACGCTGTATGCCATCATACTCAAACGAAGTGGTAATCTCACCGTCAGGACCGCTCTTCTGGATGGTCTTTAAGGTCTTGCCACTGCCATTGGTATGGGTAGCCTGGACATTATGGAGTGCGTCTGTTACGGTTGTAACAAGTGCATGACTGCTATTGTCAACAGTATAGGCCGTAGTTGTCGTAGAGTTGTCAGACAATGTCACTGAGGTAGCACGGTCGAGCACGTCATAAACAGTAACCGTTGGAGATACATTGTCAAATGACTTGTTGAACGTTGATTTCGATCCAGTTCCTTCCGTTGTTGGATAGAAAGCTTTTGCCACACGTCCGAAAGCATCATACATGTTTCTACCACTGACAATCATTACGTTCTCATCCTTGGCAGAGCTTCCCTTGGATGCACTTGTCACAACACCGTCCTTCTTCACCTGCACGGCTCTTCCGAAACCGTCAACGAATGTAACGGTCTCCAAGTCATCGTTAGGGTGCTGGATGTCGTAGTGCTTGGTCACTGCGTATGCAGGAGCGGTAATGCCACTCTCATTGAATGTAGCCAAAGGCTGATATTCAAAGGCGATGGCATAAGGCACGCCCGTAGCCAACTCATTTGGACCACGCACGCCAGTAATGCGACCGAGGTCGTCAACATCAGTCTCATAGTAGAAGTTGTTGAGGTCACGATGCTCCTTGGCTATACCATAGCGATAGTCAAAATTGCCTTGCTCGCTGCGGTAGCCCCACGCATCGTCAATACGCTCAACATACATGTTCATCTCAGGCTCATAGCGGTACTTGTACCACATACGCTGTCCCTTGCCGTTGGCAGGGAGAGTCTTCTGGATGATGTTGCCGTAAGAGTCGTACTTGTAATCAGTAACTGCCGCACCGTCATTCAACTGCTGTGTAATCTGCGTGATGTGGTTGGCGTAGTTGGTATTATACTTCGCCGTCACATGGTGGTAAATCG
>NZ_QTXV01000155.1:0-1562 GCF_003461825.1 Prevotella sp. AM42-24
GGTGACGCCATGCCTGTGTTCAAGGCAAGTTATGCTGGCTTTAAGAATGGCGAGAATGAATCAGCTCTGACCAAGCTGCCAGTCTTCTCTTGTGAGGCTAATGAGGCAAGTGCTCCAGCAGAGTATGCTGTTACTATTAGCGGTGCCGATGCAGAAAACTATGCTATCAGCTACGAGCAGGGACGCTTGACTGTAGTTGAGGCAGATGCCGTAGTTGTTCGTGCCAAGAGTTACAGCCGTCAGTATGGTGACGAGAATCCTGTGTTCGAGTTTGAGACTGAGGGCGTAGCATTGGATGGTACACCAGAAATAGTCTGCTCAGCAGTTGCCAACTCTCCTGTAGGATCTTATACTATTGAGGTGAAACAGGGCAGTATCAAGAACTACAATGTTCACTTCGAGTCAGGTACTCTTACCATTACTAAGGCTCCATTGTCTATCTCCGCTGGTAGTTATACCAAGAAGCAGGGTGACGCCATGCCTGTGTTCAAGGCAAGTTATGCTGGCTTCAAGAATGGCGAGGATGAATCAGTTCTGACCAAGCAACCAGTCTTCTCTTGTGAGGCAAATGAAGCGAGCGCTCCAGCAGAGTATGCCGTTACAATTAGCGGTGCCGATGCAGAGAACTATGAAATCAATTATGAGCAAGGTCACCTGACTGTAGTCGAGGCAGATGCCGTAGTTGTTCGTGCCAAGAGTTACAACCGTCAATATGGTGATGAGAATCCTGTGTTCGAGTTTGAGACTGAGGGTGCAGCCTTGGATGGTACTCCGGAGATTGTCTGCTCCGCAGTTGCCAACTCTCCTGTAGGATCTTATACTATTGAGGTAAAGCAGGGCAGCATCAAGATCTACAATGTCCACTTCGAATCAGGTAGTCTTGTGATTACTAAGGCTCCGTTGTCTATCTCCGCTGGCAATTATACCAAGAAACAGGGTGACGCCATGCCTGTGTTTAAGGCAAGTTATGCTGGCTTTAAGAATGGTGAGAATGAATCAGTTCTGACCAAGCAACCTGTCTTCTCTTGTGAGGCAAATGAGGCAAGTGCTCCAGCAGAGTATGCCGTTACAATCAGCGGTGCCGATGCAGAAAACTATGACATCAGCTACGAGCAGGGACGTCTGACAGTAGTCGAGGCAGATGCCGTGGTTGTTCGTGCCAAGAGTTACAGCCGTCAGTATGGTGATGAGAATCCTGTGTTCGAGTTTGAGACCGATGGTGCAGCCTTGGATGGTACTCCGGAGATAGTCTGCTCAGCAGTTGCCAACTCTCCTGTAGGATCTTATACTATTGAGGTGAAACAGGGCAGTATCAAGAACTACAATGTCCACTTCGAATCAGGTAGTCTTGTGATTACTAAGGCTCCATTGTCTATCTCCGCTGGTAATTATACCAAGAAGCAGGGTGACGCAATGCCTGTGTTTAAGGCAAGTTATGCAGGCTTTAAGAATGGTGAGAATGAATCAGTCCTGACCAAGCAGCCAGTCTTCTCTTGTGAGGCTAATGAGGCAAGTGCTCCAGCAGAGTATGCTGTTACTATTAGCGGTGCCGATGCAGAAAA
>NZ_QTXV01000156.1:0-1526 GCF_003461825.1 Prevotella sp. AM42-24
TTGTCTTTAACTGAAAGTAGTATACACCTTTCTTGTTATACTTACTGATTTACTATACACATAATTTACTTTCTTACTAAAATACTATACACAATCAGAAAAGCCTTACTGAAATGGTTTACACATCAATAATCTTTACATATGTGCTTTGACAACACCTCCTCTGATGCAAAGTTAATATTTTTTATTGATTCTACCAAATAAAACCATGAAAAACACCACGGTGGTTTGCTTCACGGCTGGAGGCGTGAAGCCTCCAAAGAGTGCTTCTCTCTCATGACTTTTGGTGTGAGCATCCCATTGCTATAGTGTAGTCTCTCTTCATTATAGAACTTAACGATTCCCTTCATGATATTTTTTAGAGCTGCCAAGTTCTTGGGTCTCTTCATTCGATAGAGCCATTCTTGCTTGACAATACCATTCACTCGTTCCGCAATGGCGTTGTCAGTAGGCTTGTAATCCTCTGTCATGCTTATGCGAGCACCTATTTCCTTCAGGCGATTCACATATGCGTTGCAGCAGTATTGAGATCCCCTGTCGGAGTGATGAATTAGATGAAGCAGGCTCTCTGTGTCAGCTTGACATATGGCCTGTTCTAAGGCTTCTTGCGTGTTGATGGCAAGTAAAGTGTCGGAAACAACCCAGCCAATAATCTCATGCGTGAAAGCATCTGTTATCAGATGAAGGTAGCAAACACCCTCATCTGTGTCCACATAAGTAATGTCTGCAACCCAAAGTTGGTTGGGTGCAGTAGGAACAAACTCTTTGACCAAGTTCTTGTATTTACGATAGTTATGGTTCGAATTTGTCGTGTGTCGGCGGCGCATCGGTGGAAGCATAAGTTGATGCGTTCGCATCAACTTATAGAACTTGTCACGACCTACCATCTTATCTGCAAACGTGCTCTTTAGCATCAGAAACAACTTGTAGGCACCTGTGCCAGGAGCTTGTTCACGAATCTCTTTTATTACAGCCACCATCGTGGTCTCTTGTATGTCACGTTCCTGTCTCTTCTGCTTGCTAACAGAGTAATAACCTCCTCGTGTCTTGCCAAACAGCCCACTCAGAAAACCCAGAGATTGTTCTGGGTGTCTGAGTTGGAGGTTGTCTACTGCTTGGTGCCAGCTTTTTTTAGCAAGTCGATGCCATACTCTTCCTTACCAATCTTCAGAAGCTCTTGAAGGGCCTCATTACGAAGCTCTGAATACTGTAGAGCTTTGCGGAGATTGTTCACTTCCTCTTGCAGCTTCTCCTCAGGAGTCTTTGCCTGTGCTGCCTGTCTTAATTCATGTTTCTTACGCATATCCATTACCTTTTGCATTGTTTCCTGCGACAAAGATAATGATTTTTCGGATAAAATATATGTTTTTTCCCAATAATCTACAGAATAATGATTTTTGATGCCAAACTTCTTTGCGGCACCAAATATTGACAAACCATTCTCATACATGTCAGCCAAGACTTTTAGTTTAAAGTCTAAACTGTAATTTGCACGTTCTTTCTTTTTACTTTCCATTTTACTTTTT
>NZ_QTXV01000157.1:0-1516 GCF_003461825.1 Prevotella sp. AM42-24
TTGGGAGACAGAAAACGCTGAATTCATCGAGACAGAGGAGAGTGCATCCGGTCATGCCGTGAACCTCACAGAGGGTGGTTTGGCGCAGCAGATTTCAGAGAAGCTCATATCTGGCGAGAAATACACACTATCCTTCAAGGCGAGCGGCAAATCGCTCAAATTCACCGTCGGTGGATATAGTGAGAATATACAGCTTACGGATGAACTGAAGAGATATTCTGTCATCTTCAGCTGCTCAGATCCGGAGGATAAACGTTTCCGCATATTTGAGGCAACGGCCTGTGTGATGGAGATCACACTTAACCAGGGCAACCTGCCAGTACAGTGGCAGACCGCTTTTGATGATCAAGACAAAACGCTGGCAAGCTTAGAGGCTATCCAATACCTCACTGCTGCAATCACGGAGGCTAAGACTACAGTCAATGGCGGTCTTGTCATGACGCAGGACATTCGCGTGGGCCAATACCGCAACGGCAAGATGGTCAAGGAGACAGGAGGCATAAGCGGATACGCTGCAACCAGGAATTCACCCTTCATCTGGGGAGGTGGTGATATGCTGCAAGCATTCTACACCATCGGCAAATATATCTATGATCCCGGATATATGGCTACCGATGAGGAGTTGAAGAAGATGTGCAGCTTCGTGCTTACCCATGGCGGTCGTGCCATCCTCAATGATATAATCTTGCATGGATATATCTATGCCAAGGGCGGTGTCCTTCAGTCCGTCCGCTCACCAAACGGCAACTTCTCCATCGATGAACAGGGCAACGTTGTATTGAAGGGCAATGTAACTGCAACGTCTGGTTCTTTCGGAGGGTTCAAAATTAAGGATAAGCAGATGCATTCTGAAGGCGATGGATATACATTTGATATCTATAAAGACCGTCTGGTCTATGCTGATCTGAAGAACAAGACAACATGGATTGTCAATTCTACCGATGAGGATGGTCTGAAGATGTCTTTGAGCAATGAGGATTCAAGCATCGCCATGAATGTCACTGACTATGGAGCAAGCATGACAGCAAGAGGTGGAAAATTCCATTCCACTTTTTCCAAGAACTACTTAGGCATTACTGCAGATTTCGGTTATACATTTGAATTCCAGATTCTGAGTGGGACTGGTGTAGTTAGAATGCCACTTCCGAAAGCTGGCATAAAATGCTGGGTTAAGACTGATTCTAATTATATGCAGCTCAAAATGGCAGGACTGCCAACGGATGGGTCTAAATGTGAACCTGGGCAAGTCTATGTGGAACATGGAGTCTTAAAGTTGAAATCATAAATTATAAAATATGGAAAATCTGAACAAAGTCCCGTCATCGGGCACAACTTTCGGCAATGTCGTTGAGTCCATCAACGCCAACTTCGGCTTGATACTCACTGCCATCACCGAACTGGAGCAGACCAATAAGCGCAAATACCTCTTTACAAATGAGGCAGAGCTGAAGGCTACCTATCCTAATCCCGACAAAGGCGATTATGCTTTCGTTGGAGAGTTGGCCAATGCTATCGT
>NZ_QTXV01000158.1:0-1417 GCF_003461825.1 Prevotella sp. AM42-24
GGACTCAAAAATGCCCTATAAACAAGGGTGGGAAACTTTAGATGCTAACAGTTCCCATATAAGCAAGCAAAATGCTAATGATGAGATATATTCGCCCCAAATTTACCTCCTCATGCACGGCATTTTTGATCTCTCGGATGGTCTTGCCATAGGAAAGACGCCAACCTTCTATTTCTTCAAATTTGCACATAAGCGATTCCTCTTGATAATTTTTGCAAATATACGAGGAAACTTTCTGATTACCAAATGAATTAACCATTTTTTTTAAAAAAAAAGAACGCCTAAAAGGCAAAAAATAGCAAAATAGAGCATTTGTTTTGAGTTTCAAGTGGTTGTGGCAGTCGTTGGCTTTAGTTGGCAGTGACAAGGAAATGAGAAAAAAACAGATTAGAGAAGTAGAAACGCTTTCAAATCATTACCTCTCAGAAACGCCCTAATAAGCATTTTTAACGGTGGCGGTTCATATTGTAACGTTAAAATAATGCAAGAAGTTTGGCGGTGTGAGGGGAAAAATGTATTTTTGTAACATAATTCTGTTAAACGTTTAAAAGAGAAGATTATGAAAGCAAGAACGATAGGATTAAAAGAACCACAGTTAGTGGTTTCAATATCTGATCCATCTTTGGTCAATAAACTTAAAAGTGCCATTCAAATGCTCAATGGAGTAAGTTCTATTTCGGTTTTAAAACCTAAGAAAACAGAATTGGAACTTGCTGAAGAGGATGTTGCTAAAGGTAGAGTTACACAATGGAACTCTGTTGATGAAATGTTTGACACTATTCTTGGTAAGTGATGTATAAATTAGGAACAACTAAAAGATTCCTAAGACATAGCCAAATTTTTGAGCAGCTTTTTATGTTAATAAATATAAAAGAGGCGTTTTGGAGCATACAGGCACTAAAATATCGGTAGCAGAAATGGTCAAAAATGACATTTCTGTTACAAAATAACACGGAACTCGTTCTTTTAATAGCGTATGGCTAGATTCCTAATTAGTTATCCGTGTTTGTGTCTTTACAAGACTCTAAATGGCAGTAGCACAGACTGCTATAGTTCCCTTGTTTTAGACTTATGATATTGCAAGAATCTCATTGTTGCTCATTGAATCCAATGTTTCCCATTTTCTATTCTGTTTGCCTATGGCGAACATTCTGAGAATGAGTTTGAACTTAACGGCATTCAATGCCTTGCGTTTTGTGTCTGAATCTTGCTTACCTCCTAATTTACGGTTATAGAATGATTGTAATTCTGCATCATATTGTACAGTAATTAAGGCCGCCATGGACAGATCCGCTTTCGCCTGACCATCACAGCGTGCTGAAGGTCGTGGACGCCATCTCACACTGGTGCCTGAAGTGCGAAAGTGCGGTGCCACGCCGACATAACTGGCATATTGCCTTGCTGTTTCAAAAGCGGT
>NZ_QTXV01000159.1:0-1388 GCF_003461825.1 Prevotella sp. AM42-24
ACACTTAACCAGGGCAACCTGCCAGTACAGTGGCAGACCGCCTTTGATGATCAAGACAAAACGCTGGCAAGCTTCGGGGCTTTACAATACCTCACTGCTGCAATCACGGAGGCTAAGACTACCGTCAATGGCGGTCTTGTCATGACGCAGGACATTCGCGTGGGCCAATACCGCAACGGCAAGATGGTCAAGGAGACAGGAGGCATAAGCGGATACGCTGCAACCAGGAATTCACCCTTCATCTGGGGAGGTGGTGATATGCAGGAAGCATTCTACACCATCGGCAAGTATATCTATGATCCAGGATATATGGCTACCGATGAGGAGTTGAAGAACATGTGCAGCTTTGTGCTTACCCATGGCGGTCGTGCCATCCTCAATGATATCATCCTCCATGGATATATCTATGCCAAGGGCGGTGTGCTTCAGTCCGTCCGCTCACCAAACGGCAACTTCTCCATCGATGAGCAGGGCAACGCCAAGTTTAAGGGTGATAGTGAGTTCGGTGGCAAGATGGCTGGCGTGATCGGAAGCTTCAAGAGGCTCAATTGTGTCGATGAAAAAGGCAATATCGTGGGAAGCATTGCATTTGGAAGCGATGGGAAGATGTGGTTTGATGGTGATATGTATAGCCAGGGCTACAATAACAAGGAAGACCGCAGTAACAGATTTTACACATCAGACGTGTGGTGCAGAGGAATGCTTGGGCATAGATCCAGGACGATGGCAATGATCCAAGAGGATTTAATGCAAGTTTTTACAAGGGGCACGGATAAGGACCCAGTCCTGTGCGTGCTGGAGCAGGAAACGAATGCAAGCGGCAACACTTATTATAAAATACCGCTCTATGCGCCTGGTAACAAAGACGACACCTCAGGTATGCCGATAGACGTAATACTTTTCAATAATACGTCAGACTACTATTATTCATTCGAGGGTATGGGAAATGGCAAGGAGTGGCGAGTTATTAACGGAAACGACAATCAGACCATACATTTTTGCGACATCGGAGGCTGGCATGAACTAAAGGGTGGCGCAAGTGTGAATTGCATATACATATCCCCATCCTTCCTTAACCCAGAACCTCCATCCAACCTGATTGGCAAAGGAGTGTTCTGGACGGGTGAGACAGACTTGAATTGGAAATAAATGAAAAATAATTAAGATATGGATAATTTAAACAAAGTCCCCTCTTCTGGCACGACCTTCGGAAAGGTGGTCGATGCCGTCAACGAGAATTTCGGATTGATACTCACGGCCATCACGGAGCTGGAGCAGACCAACAAGCGCAAATACCTCTTCACCAATGAGGCTGAGCTGAAGGCTACCTATCCAAATCCAGACAAGGGCGATTATGCTTTCGTTGGAGAGTTGGCCAATGCTATCGT
>NZ_QTXV01000016.1:0-64650 GCF_003461825.1 Prevotella sp. AM42-24
TATTCTGATGTGATGACCATCGAGAAGTTTGCCAAGCACATAAAGGTTTATTGCATTAATGATATTTAACCGTTTGATAAAATGTAGCAGGTGAAGAGAAATAGAAAGAAAAAAGCGAAAAAAAGAATATTTTTACTTAAACCTTTGTGGATAGTATGCGTCTAATTCATAATGTATAGGACATATAGTATAGGATGTTTAAACATTCATCGCAAATAGAAATTATAAACTTTTAATATTGTGGCTAATGAAAAGAATGATAAGAATTTTGATGATTGCCATTTGCTGCATACTAACATGCAATATGGCAGCAAATGCAGGCAATGACAAGCCTATCGCCGTTAATGCTCTCCCGATAAAGGCTCAGACCTTACTCAGCAACCATTTCAACAATCAGAAGGTGATACTTGCTACCATTGAGACGGGAGTTATCAACAAGAGCTATGATGTGGTTTTGCAGAACGGAACCAAGCTGGAATTTGATAAAAAAGGAAATCTCACTGAGATTGACTGCAAGCAGGGAAAAGTGCCAGCCAAGCTGATTCCGCAGGCCATCAGAAACTACCTGAAGGAGAATTATCCAGCGCAAGCGGTAAAGAAGATTGAAATGAACAAGAATGAATACGAAGTGGAATTGGCAAATGGGTTGGATTTAACCTTCAACAAGCATTTTCAGGTAATCGACATCGATTGATAAGACAACTCGATATTGAGGGATTATTTTCAAAAGGTTCACCCGAAAAAATGTGATGACCTTCATCTAATGTGCCCCCACTAACTTTCCGATTCCGAGAAGGACACGGATGGTTAGTGGGGATTTTTTTTGAGTCCGAGAAAGAATGTCACTTTTTTACCTTTTCCAAACAGTCATTTACTGCCAATTAAAACGGAAGTTAAAACAGATAAATCTTGTTAAACAAATCATCTTTTACTACTTATGTTCATACCTTTGCACCCAAATTTATAATCAAAAGGGAAATTTTATGTTCTAATAAGGATAATACAAAGGATCATTCATTCAATTAAAAAGGTTCATTCCTTAATTGAAAGGATCATACATTAATTAACAAGAGAAAAATATGAGAGAAAAAACAGAAAGTTCAGTAGCCTGCAACCATCACAAAGTAGGCTTCTTAGGGCTGCTCGTCACATTAGGCATTGTGTTCGGAGACATCGGAACATCACCCCTCTATGTAATGAAGGCCATCCTCCATACAGGCGAAACCATCAACGAAAGTACTATTCTGGGCGCATTGTCCTGTATCATCTGGACACTCACCCTTCAGACTACCATCAAATACGTATGTGTAGCGCTGCGTGCCGACAACAATGGCGAGGGAGGCATCCTTGCTCTCTATGCCCTGCTGCGCCGACTCAAGAGCAAGTGGATTTACATTCTTGCCATCATTGGCGCAAGCACCCTGCTGGCAGACGGAATCATCACCCCTGCCATCACGGTGACCACGGCCATCGAAGGACTCGAGAGCATCAGTCCCAACCTGCCAGTTATTCCCATTACCCTTGCCATCATCACCATCATCTTCTTCGTGCAGCGTTTTGGTACAGAGAGCATAGGCAAATCGTTTGGAGTCTTCATGCTGCTATGGTTCCTACTGCTGGGTGTGGTGGGAGCATTCAGCATCACGTCTTACCCATTGATACTGAAGGCTTTCAACCCCTATTACGCAGCCATACTGCTGGCAAGATCTCCTGAATGGTTCTTGATTCTGGGTGCCGTATTTCTCTGTACCACCGGTGCAGAGGCTCTCTACTCCGACCTGGGGCATTGTGGCAGAAAGAACATCGCCATCAGTTGGGGATTCGTAAAGACCATGCTCATTCTCAACTATCTGGGTCAGGGAGCATGGGTGCTGAACCATATCCAGACTGCCTCCTCCGTGAATCCTTTCTTTTCCATCATGCCGCAGAGCCTGCTGTTCTTCGCCATCATCATGGCCACAGGTGCTGCAATCGTTGCGAGTCAGGCACTCATCAGCGGAACCTTCTCCATTTTGAGCGAAGCCATGAACCTTCACTTCTGGCCACGCATGCGAATTAAGCACCCAACCCATGTTAAGGGGCAACTCTATATCCCGATGATCAACCTCGCCATGTACATCGGCGTGGTGCTCATCATCCTGCTCTTCCGCGACTCCTCACACATGGAAGCAGCCTACGGACTTGCCATTACCATCACCATGCTGATGACCACCCTGCTGCTCGGTTTCTACCTGCACAGCAAGGGCGTGGCACGGGTCTTCACCCTGCTGTTTATGGGCGCATACTGCACCATCGAAGCCATCTTCCTGGCAGCCAATCTGTCAAAATTCCTTGCAGGAGGATGGTGTACGATGCTCATTGGCGGAATCCTGTTCCTGATGATGTATGTATGGGTGAGAGCCATGAAGATACGCTGCCATTATATCAGTACCAAACCACTGGATGACTATTATCAGATTATCTCCGATATCAAGGCCGACGAAAGCATTCCCAAGTACGCGTCCAACCTTGTATATGTAAATCATGCCGGCAAGGAAGGTGCTGTAGATGACAAACTGCTCTATTCCATCATCAACAAGCAACCTAAACGAGCCGATCATTATTGGCTTATCAATATGGATTTTGTTGATACACCAGACACACTGGAATACCGCTGCGAAACCCTGGTACCCGATACTCTTTACAGCATAACGATGCACATAGGTTTCCGCATAGAGCCTCGGGTAAGCCTCTATCTGAGACAAGTGGTGGAAGACCTTGTGGATGACAAAAAGGTGGATCTGACCAGTTCATACACCTCACTTCGCAAAAATGGTATTTTTGGCGACTTCCGCTTCATCATTATCCACCGCGTATATTACCCGGAAAGTTCCGACAATCGTCAACAGAATTTACTGATGAGTATCTACGCTCTTATCTGCAAGATAGGCATTGATGAGCCAAAAGCATTGGGACTTGACACTTCTATGGTGACAGTGGAACGTGTACCGCTCATCATCAACCAACGCAACAAGAGTATCAGGCGCATTAAGCCAATAGTGGAAGAAAAGGAGGAACATTCCAATTAAATAATATTAGCAGAGGAGAATAGATATCCTCTGATTAGCAGAAATAAATAAACCGGCTGACTTTATGTAACAAACATAAAATCAGCCGGTTTATTTATTTTAATACTCACATGTATCAGGGTCAGAACCTATTCTGTCAACCTTCAGTATTGCGATTTCAAGCATTTAGTCGATCATTATAGGCTGACCTGTGGAAATCTTAATTAGTTACTATACGCACTCTCACCATGCTCGTAGATGTCGAGACCTTCCTCCTCTACTCGCTTGTCAACACGCACACCTACAGACTTATCAACCACCTTGAAAATAATGTAAGTAACTATGATACTATAAATGATACTTACCACGGTGGCTACTACCAGAATCCAAAGCTGGTGCCAATCACCATAAAGGGCACCAAAAGCATCAAGCGCATCATCATACTTGAACTTCTCCTTTACTACTGCTACCATGAAGAAGCAGACTACGGTAGAAATGATACCGATGCAGAATGCTCCTAAAACAACATTCGTTGCAAAAAAAGCGTGAGGTTCTTCATAATGAAAATCCTCACGCTTTCCTTGTTCCCAAAATAAAATTTGTTTGTTATTTTCTTTGTTTGTTTACCATTCGTTTTTCACCTTTTATTATGTAAAGTCCAGGTTTAGACGCAGAAGAATACTGGTGTCCGTCCAAGCCATAAATACCATCAGGTTTCTTGGTCTTATGATCTTGTTCTACCCTATCAATGCCTGTTGTATCACCTACAAAACAGAATTGTAACACTGCTGCATCAGACGAATGCTGAAGATAAGCCGTATAAGGATCCAAAATCGAACCTACATCAACTTTGCAGAAGCTTGTCTTTTGGTTTTGAGAACCTATCAGATAAGCATGATCCTGAGAAGTAACCACATGATTACCATCCTTACAAGCACGAAGCATATTGCCAGTCAGCGAAGCTATAGGCATTGACAATGGAGCCTTCTCCATATGAAATACTCCCGTCATTGAAGGCGAAGTAAGAATAACGCCGCTCCCAGCTTGAATCGCATGACCTTCAGGAAGGGCTTTCAGCATTACTTTATCTCCCTGAATCTGCTCTACGTACCATGCTTTTACACCATTAGGAACAATTGCGTCAAAGGGTGCTCCGAATGAAGCTATACTTGCCACATCATGTAAATTTTCTGCAGCAAAGGTTGTTACTTCCACATTGACAGGTAGTACTGCATTATAAAGTGTTATTTTGCGGCGCAGCGTGTTGGCGTTCCATCGGTCGAGCCATTCACCCTCTCGCTCTATATCTACATGAATCTCATAATCACCTGGAGCCAGTTCGGTCAAATCTATCGTATGACTTGTAGAACTGGTAAGATTGGTCTCGTTGTTCCGCGGAATACTCACCATGTAGCCCTTGCTGGTATAAGCCGTTTCTCCCGACTTCATGTTTACAAGGCGATATCGCATCTGGGTGGAATAATAATTCTGGGTAATATACTTGGAATAGCCCGAAATGCCCAGCGTAACCTTTGGAGACTCTGACAGATTGAAATGATGTGAAGGCGCATAATTCCCCTTCTCGTCGAGTAACTTCACGGAAGTCACAGTTACTCGGCCATAATAGTTGTTGGGATGAACCTCCAAGAGGAAATCGTCAGGAACAGGAATCTCATAAACCGCAGGGGTCTTAGTCTCAATATTGTGATTGAAACGTAGCTTCATGCGATATTTGCCAGCCTTGAGTTCATGATTACCTGTAGTCCCTGTATAGGAAGTCATAAACTTGACAATCCAAGGTGTCGTCGTCATTCGCTGAGCCACCATGTGCATCATATAGGCATTCGGTACCTCATAGGTTTCTCCCTCCAGATGGCCAGTACCAATCAGTTCAACCTGCAATTCGCCACGAGCCTGATAACGGCTTAGATTGGAAATGTTCAACTGAATACCAGCGAGTTGACTGCTATAAGCATAGGCTGGTTCCAAAACATCAGGTTTTCCTACCAATGACAGATGTGGCTTGTCGTCCGATTGAATCAGCGTCACCTTACCTCCACTCACCATCATCTGCACAGTATTTCCATTCACCATACAGGTCCAGTTACCCCATTCGTTCTCATCGTTATTCAGCAGACGACGACCTAAAGGACGCAAATAATACGTACCATCGGCAGGACCATCTATCTCGCTCAAGTCGGCTCCCCACCAGTCATATTCAAAATTATAGCTATTATAATAGGTTGCCCAAGTCAGTACATCTGTTTTTCCGAAAACATGCAGACAATTACCATCCTCAGAAAACAGACCAATACCCACCTGTCCTGTATAAGCACCATTGTCGTCCTGAGCCAAATTTCTGGCACCTACACCCTTGAGCTGGGCTGGAATTCTGGAGGAAATTGTCATTCCTTCACTTACCTGAAACTGCAGTGCCTGATTATTATTGATGGACAAAACTACTGGTTTAGGACTAAGCGGTTCGATGATCCCATTATTCGGATGTATGAACAGAGCCAACTGCTTCTCATAGTAACAGCCATCACTACCATAGCCACCAGCTGCCACGGCAGCAGTATTGATGTCAAAATAGCCATCGTCGAGTCCACCCCATCCCCAGTTGACATGAACCAGTCCGTTCTCATCATATCCATCATATACAAAAGCATGGTCACCACCCGTCATAAATACCGGACAACCAGCCGAAAGTTCGTTGTAGATGGCTTGCAGGAATTCACCACCAGGCAGTAAATCTTTTTCCAGCTGACGCACCGTACAGTTGTAGTAGTTCTGCAGTGCATTCCAAACTTTACCTTCATCACATCGTGTTCCACTCACACCATATGTAGCCTGAGCCAGTTTTCCCAAATCACGCATCAGAACTCCCACGGCCTGTGCCTGTGCTTGATTATAACCACCCTGACTGTAATCGTCGAGCATATTGTTCCAATCATAATAATCATACGCCATCGCACCCTCGCCAAGTATCACTCCTGCTGGTCTCTTTTCTGGCCATCTATGAGCAAAGAGCACCTGAGCAGCGGCCGTGATGGTGCACCCCGTGAATGTAGGTTTGCCGCTAGTACTGCTGCGTGGAGTATAATAATTGTAAGGGTATTCTTGACTCCATGTTGCGCTTATCAAGGGTTTGACATAGGCCTTTGGAGGCTTAGCATAAGCGGGCGTAACGCTGATACTGTCCACCCTCACTTTCTCAACTGCTCGGGAATAACTTGCTAAAAGTTCTATCAGTGGAGCAGGCATATTGGCAGCATCCAACTGTCCCCTATCACTATATCCGAGCACACCGCCTACTCTATCATCAGCAGCTACGATAACAAATCCATCGCCATCCTGATTGTTGAAAAGATGGAGCGTAGGATCTACAGTTTTGTTTCCACGACTGTAAGCCACAGTCTGACTCTCGCTCATGCTCACTGGATTAATAAGATATTTGCTGGCTAAAGCCTTAGCCTGACTTTCGTCCACCGGGCCGCCATAGGCGACCATGGTCCCTATCACCCATACTGCTATGGAAAATATATATTTATTCATAAATGTAGAATCTTACTTAATAATATGTGTAGATACTTTTACTTGATCATCATTTTTTTACCATTGACTATATACATACCTGCCTGAGGTTTACCGCTTACCCTTCGTCCCTGCAAATCATAAATGCCAGAGTTTTTAGCAGCAATCGGTCTTGTAATCTGTTCAATACCAGTAGGACCATCTTTTCCATCACCTACATAGCAACGTGCTGCATTCTCTATTTTTCTGGTTTTGGTATTAAACAGAACTGCCACGATTTCTATCTTGCTTCGGTCTGAAATCACACTGTACTTGCTGATATTATGAAATATGGTGGAATGTTTCTTCACCTCATTGGAATGGAAGGAACCGGTGAGCGAATTTGCCAAACCTCTCTGCATTCCTTGAGATTCGATGGCTACATGATTGAAAACCACACCCTTCACCTTGGAATACCCCTCTACATAGTTGTTAATATCAGCATAAAACTTCATTTCTTCAGGAGCATCCTTATAAGTATCGCTCGCATACTCGGAATAATTTGCCTCCTGAACCCATTGTTCGTTTGTCAGCCCGCTTGCTGTCAGCACATAGCCGATAGCATAAGTATCGTCTGCAGCTGGATCCATGCAGGGTTCAACTTGGGTAGTCACGCGGATATTGTCATTTGTCTCATCCCACTGTGCTTCCACGTCAATATTCATACACGTTACCCTTTCCTTTTCTATTTTGAAAGCATCCGTAACATCATAACCGGCAGCCTTGGTGTCACGGGCTATCCAAACAGCAGGAAGCGTATTAGCATACTGGGCAATCAATCCATCATAGACAGAATATGAAACCGCCTGACTGATTGCGTCGGTCTTGTGAACTGATACTGGCACAACATCTTCAGGATACATACGGGCAATGGCATCTGTAGCCACTAGACCGATAGGACAATGCCAGCACCACATGGCTGCGTAGTCTTCCACCAGTACACGTTTATGAGGTATTTTATTGACCGTGCAACAGGTGATATAGATACTTCCTATAGTTGCCTCGTTGTACTGACCATTTACTTCAGTTATATTCAGTATGACATCAGCAGTGCCCAGTTTCGTGCCTGTTTTGATAGGGAATATCACTTCACGGGTTTCACCATAGGTAATCGGCTGGTCGAAAGTAAAAGTTGTTGGTCCCACGTTCTCACCTGTTTCCATGTAGTAGAGCGTATAGGTGATGCTCCTCGCATCGCTTTTGCCCCAACTGGTCAGTTTGATAGGTACGGACGTTTCTGTTTCGCCAAATTTCATGAATACATTGCCTATATTCATAGGAGCTACGGAATTCTGAGCCCAGCATCCAACGAATGAAAGCAGATGGAACACGGCTAATAGGAGATAATGTTTTAACGTCATAAATGCTGTTTTAAAATATGTGATTATTAAAAATTATTCTTTAGATCATTTGATGGATGATGTTTGATTTCTTATTATATGTACTTACTAAATGTTGATTGATTCATAAACTTACAAACACTATTTTTCAATATTATACTTATATTTATGCGCAAAATTAATCATTTCTTTTGTAATATCCTAAAGAATGGCTGATTTTTTGAATATTTTTCAGAATATAATTTGTACCTTTGCATTCTGAAACATCGATACGTTCATTTTTATCAGAAAACAGAAAGCAAAGTCGATGAACACCATAATTTATAATATAGACAGAAGAAAAGAATATGATTACAGTTGATGGACTGACCGTCGAGTTTGGCGGCACCACCTTATTTAAAGACATTTCCTTCCAGATCAATGAGAAGGACCGTATAGCCCTGATGGGTAAAAATGGCGCAGGCAAGAGTACCTTGCTTAAAATCATTGCCGGTGTGAGAACGGCTACAAGAGGTACAGTTTCCGCTCCAAAAGATTGCGTCATTGCCTATCTTCCGCAGCATCTGATGACCGAGGACGGTCGAACCGTGTTCGATGAAACCTGTCAGGCGTTCGCTCATCTGCACGAGATGCAGGCGGAAATCGACCGTATCAACAATGAACTTGCCACCCGCACAGACTATGATAGCGATGACTACATGCAGCTCATCGAAAAGGTTTCTTCACTCTCAGAAAAATTCTATGCTATCGACATGACTCATTTCGAAGAAGATGTTGAGAAAACCCTTCTTGGACTGGGTTTTGAACGTTCTGATTTCGATCGTCCTACAAGCGAATTCTCTGGTGGTTGGCGAATGCGTATCGAATTGGCAAAACTACTGCTGAAATCTCCTGATGTCTTGCTGCTGGATGAGCCTACCAATCATCTCGACATCGAATCTATCGGTTGGCTTGAGGATTTCATCATCAACAGTTCTAAAGCCGTGGTTGTCATCAGCCACGACCGCAAGTTTGTAGATGACATTACCACTCGTACCATAGAGGTTACTATGGGGCGCATCTACGACTACAAGGCTACCTATAGCCAGTATCTGGAACTGCGCAAGGAGCGTCGCGAACAGCAGATGAAGAAATATGAGGAGCAGCAGAAGATGATAGCCGAAACCAAGGATTTCATTGAGCGCTTCAAAGGTACTTATTCCAAAACATTTCAGGTGCAGAGCCGCGTGAAGATGCTGGAGAAACTTGAACTTATTGAGGTGGATGAAGAAGACACCAGTCGCCTTCGCCTCAAGTTCCCGCCAAGTCCTCGCAGCGGTGCCTATCCTGTGCAGATGAGCGATGTATCAATGTCTTTTGATGATAAGAAGATATTCAGCGGCGTGAATCTTACTGTAGAGCGTGGCGACAAGATAGCTTTCGTAGGTCGTAATGGCGAGGGTAAATCCACGCTCGTGAAATGTATCATGGGGCAGTTGCAGAATGAGGGAAAACTCGAATTGGGGCATAATGTACAGATAGGTTATTTCGCTCAGAATCAAGCCTCTCTGCTTGATGGTGAACTCACCGTATTCCAGACTATCGACGATGTGGCGAAAGGAGAAATCCGCAATAAGATACGCGATTTGCTCGGGGCTTTCATGTTTGGTGGCGAAGACTCTACCAAGAAGGTGAAAGTCCTCTCCGGTGGTGAGCGTACTCGCCTTGCCATTCTCAAACTTCTCTTGGAGCCGGTAAACCTGTTGATTCTGGATGAGCCTACCAATCATCTCGACCTCAAGACCAAGGACGTGCTCAAGCAAGCTCTTCTGGATTTCGACGGAACCCTCATTGTAGTGAGTCACGACCGCGATTTCCTCGATGGACTGGTGAGTAAGGTCTATGAATTCGGTCATGGTCGCGTCCGCGAACATTTGTGCGGCATCTACGAGTTCCTCGAAACCAAGAAAATGGAAAATCTGCAGGAACTGGAAAAGAAATCATAACATCATCATGGCTTTCATGAGAAGTCAGAGTAAACACCATAGTAGATTACTTAAAAAACAACAAGTAATGTCGATTGAAAATATAGCCAAACGTTCCGGTAATCTTCCAGTTTTTCAAATCGCTGATGCAGTAAACCAAACTTTGTCAGAGCACAATTCCATTGTGATTACGGCTGCACCCGGTTCTGGAAAATCAACCGTTCTCCCGCTTACCATGCTTCAAGCATTGGGAAGCGAGGGGAAAATAATCATTCTCGAACCCAGGAGAATTGCAGCCAGACAAATCGCTGAGCGCATGGCATATTTGCTCGGTGAACCGATAGGAAAAACTGTGGGTTATCGTATTCGCTTTGAAACCAAAGTTTCTAAAGATACACGCATTGAAGTCGTGACGGAAGGAATTCTTACCAGAATGCTGATAGAAGATGCTACACTCGACGGGGTGAATCTTGTTATCTTTGATGAATTTCATGAAAGAAGTCTTACGGCTGATCTTGCTTTTGCCCTCACCCATCAAACCCAACAGATTATCAGAGACGACCTGAAAATCGCCATCATGTCGGCTACCATTGATGTGGACTCTATCTGCCATTCCCTTCAGGCTCCCATGATAGAGAGTCAGGGAAAAATGTTTCCTGTGGAAATTGTTTATGCAAAGGAAACTCCGCAACTTCATGAGATTGTGCAGGTTACTGCTGCCACGATCCTGAAAGTCTATAAAGAGCAGAAAGGAGACATGCTTGTATTTCTGCCTGGACAGGGAGAGATTATAAAATGCGCAGAATTGCTTGAGAATTCTTCAATTGATGCGAAGGTTTATCCTCTTTACGGCAACTTATCTCAAGAAGCGCAAAAACAGGCCATCGCTCCTTCCCTGGATGGAGAAAGGAAGATAGTGCTCGCTACTCCTATTGCTGAAACTTCCATTACTATCGATGGGGTAAAAATTGTGATAGATACGGGGTATTGCCGTCGTTTGAACTATGATGCGAAAACCGGATTGAGTCATCTTGATACGGTAAGAATCAGCAAGGACATGGCTGTACAGAGAGCGGGACGTGCAGGACGAGTGACAGAAGGAACCTGCTATCGACTCTGGACAATGGCGACGGAACATCAGATGGAGGAACAACGTAAACCGGAAATTCTGGAAGCAGACTTGTCATCCATGTTGCTTGAAGTCGCAGCATTCGGCGAAAGAAATGTTGCAGCCTTGCCTTGGCTTACTCCACCTCCGACTGGTAACTTATTGAGTGCAAAGGAATTATTGGTAATGCTTGGAGCGATTGTTCTGCATAATTCCCAGCCAAAGAATGTTTCTCATAGCAAGGAGGAAGAAGCTTCTTTCAGCCTGACTCCTTTGGGCAAAGTAATGGTCAAACTCCCTTGCCATCCTCGTATTGCTAAAATGATTTCGGGAACGAAAACGCAACAGGAAAAGAGTCTGGCATGTGATGTGGCCGCTCTCTTGGAAGAAAAAGATCCACTTTCTGATCAGGAGGATAAGGACATTACTCTTCGCATTTCCCTTTTGCGGAATGCACGCAGAAAACAGAGTTTGGGCAGATGGGCAAAAATCGCACAGAGTTCGGCAGAACTGCATCGTATGTGCAAGGTTAAAGTGGAGAATCTGGATCCTTCTGCTGATGTTGTCGGCCGTCTGGTGGCTTTAGCTTATCCGGAACGCATCGCACTCGCCATGGATCATATTGGCAACTATCGTTTGGCGAATGGTAATAGAGTCAGAATAGAAAGCACAGATTCCCTAATTGGTTACCAATGGCTTGCGGTGGCTTCGATGCATTCCAATGGAAATGCAGGAAAGGTTTTCTTAGCAGCACCTGTCTGCGAAAAGGATTTACACGAACTCGCCACGGAGCATGATCATATTTCTTGGGACAGTAAACAGGGATGTGTTGTCATGCAAAGAGAAAAAAGAATTGGAAGAATCATCGTTGACAGCAAACCGATTCATGATATTGATAAAAGTCTGATTATCAACATTATATGTGAAACTATCAGAAAAGATGGACTTAGCATGTTCGACTGGAATGAACAGGTGCAATTGCTGCAGAGGCGTGTGGCTCAAGTGGCAGAATGGCACCCTGAACTGGAGATTCCGAATCTGAGTACTCCTTATCTGATGGAACATGCGCAAGACTGGCTTCCGTTCTATCTGGAAGAAGGAAATCATGTGATTTCCACAAACAGTGAACTGAAGAAAATCAATCTGAAAGAAGTTTTGTGGAATAGCATTCCTTATGATCTTCAACAGGAAATCGATCGGCTGGCTCCTACTCATATCCAAGTTCCTTCTGGTAGCAGAATCAAACTCGATTACCGTCAGGGTACTGAAATTCCTGTATTGAGCGTACGTTTGCAGGAGTGCTTTGGAATGAAGGAAACACCTTGCGTGAATGACGGAAAACAACCTGTACTGATGGAACTTCTGTCGCCTGGTTTCAAGCCTGTACAATTGACTCAGGATTTAGGCAGTTTCTGGAAGGACACATATTTTGAAGTACGAAAGGAATTGAAGCGTCGCTATCCCAAGCATTTCTGGCCGGAAAATCCGTTGGAAAGCGAAGCTGTTAAGGGAGTGAAGAGATAGTTTATCTTTTCACTCTATCTTTTGAATTTCCCCTCTCATTTTTTACTTTTTTACCTTTTTACCCTTTTACCTTTTTACCTTTAATAATATATAAATGACAATCGGGGCTCCAAAGAGTGGGGTTACGGCATTGAGCGGCAACGTACCATTCCAGCAAGGCAATGAACACAGGAGATTACAGATTTGAGCCATCAGGCTGCCGGCAATCATTGTAAAAGGAATGAGCAATCGATGATTGTCTGTAGATAAAAGCATCCGAGCCAGATGTGGAGTTACCAGTCCGATGAAAGCTATAGGTCCGCAAAAAGCTGTAACAACGGCAGTCAATACACCTGTTATTAATAAAAGTGTCAGTCGGATTTTTGATATTTCAAACCCCAAGCTTGCTGCATACTGTTCGCCTAATAATAGCGCATTGAGGGGTTTGCTCATCATCAAGGCAAAGAAACTTCCTATCAGAACAACACCAGCCAGAAGCGGAACGTTTCCCATCGTAACATTTCCGAAACTACCCAATCCCCAAATCATATAAGACTTAACTCCCTCTGCCGTAGCATAGAAATTGAGAAGAGAGATGGCGCTGCTTGCCAAATACCCTATCATAATACCGATAATGAGAAGTACTACGTGACTTTTGACCATCGTAGAAAGCAGAGAGATCATGCAGATGATAATCATCGCTCCCACAAAAGCACTGACAAGAATTGCCAAGTAACCATTGGTTGTATAAGAACCTAAAGAAATATTTCCTCCAAGTATGAACATCACGATAGCTACTGCCAGACTTGCACCACTGCTAATGCCGAATACGTCAGGTCCGGCAAGTGGATTGCGGAAGGTTGTTTGAAGCAATAATCCAGAAACCGACAATGCAGCTCCGGCTAAAAGTGCCGTAAAAGCCTGAGGAAGACGGGATTCCAAAACAATATAACTATATGAAGGATTTGCCATCCCCTCTCCTTTTCCGAGTAGGATGGCTATGACGTCTTGAATCGGAATTGAAACGCTACCTAATGCTAAACTTAACATAAACAGCAATAGAACAGCCATCAATCCTGCGATAGTATATATGAAAACTTTGCCCATAATCGTATTCTTGTTTGAAATTCTATTCTTTTGTTTGAAATGATCATCTCCTTCAGAAATAACATATTACTTAGTCAGAAATATATTACCCTATCAGAAATAACTTTTACTTCATCAGAAATAAATCAATACTTCATCAGAAAATAAAAAAAATAGGACCTGTTTCTCAACAAATCCTATTCACATACTTACTAAAACTAAATTAACCACTAAAAAAACTAATATTTTCTTGTATAAACAATCTGTTTTCATTTGCAAAGGTAGTACTTTTATTTGTAACCACCAAATTATTCTCGCCTTTTTTTCTTGAAAATTACGAAAAAACAAAATTTTAACAGTTGTTGTCTATTCCTGTCGTTTTTCTGTCTTATTTCAAGAAAGCAACATTTAGAACTTGTAAGACAAAGTCATCAGCAACTGATGACGATTGTTCTCAACTTTTGTTGCAGGAGCTATACAATCGTTCTCACTGTCATGATTATCATAGTAACTCATGAATGGATAGAAATCTCCCTTCTGGGCACTATACTGATAAGCCACATCGAAGGCCCAACCCTGATAGTTGAAACCTACACCGGCTGTAATGCGATTGGTAGCCTTCCAGTTGGTAAAGTCGCTGGAAGTTGCATAAGCTGTTCCAGGAGAAGCGATGCTCTGATCACGGTAACCTTCTTCCTTAAACATCGGAGATACATAATTATATCCGAGACGGATGGCAACCAATGGCATAGGCTTGTACTCCAAACCTAATTTCACGGTACTAACTCCACTCAGTGAAAAACGAGTGTTATCGTTCATGGCATCATCACTACTGCTGGTCTCATAATAATCGCCATACCAGGAATCATAATATCCACCATCTTTGATGCGATTGTCCATGCGATCATACCAAGCATATTCATAAGTAGCACCCAATGCAAGATAGTTGCCCACTGTATGTCCGAGGCTGACACCAGCTTTCCAAGCAGTATTCAGACGATAATCATAGCTGCAGGTATTGTTATTGGAGTCCTCGTTTTCTCCATCAGCCATGTACAGTTTGGAAGCACCACTCATGGTCAGGTCGTAATATACTGGCGAATTCAAGTAGGCACCGATGCGGAATGGAGAATCATTCAAAGGACGGAAGATAACACCGGCCTTTACATCAAAACCAGTTCCATCAATCTTGAGACTCTCATAATGGTCGGAAATCGCTCCGCCAGGATTATCAGATTTCATGTTTTCAGAGTACATGGAGTTGCTCTTATAGTTGACATCATGCAAACCAATGGTAAGACCAAGCCAAACACGATTGTTGATGGAACCGCTGATGTTGAAATCATACTGTCCTATGTATCCTTTCTGAGTCTGACCATAGAGAAACTCATTGCCATCATAATAATTCATATTTTTATCTTGGTCAAAGCCCATCATCTTTTCATAATTAGCATCAACACCGGTCCATACCATATCTCCGCCTGTCTGACCATGAAAAGCAGCATATTTAATAGCAGTCAACTTGCTTTGAGAAGCCCCATTCAGATTGTTGGCTGCATTCAGAATCTGATTGAAATCAGCACTCTTGTGATAGTTAAATGCCAAATTGATGTAGCTTTTTCTGCCGCGTGTAGGCGACCAGACTATACCTACCTGATCAAGGCTTACATGTGATTTGCTTCCATCAAAATCAATAGTCGTATTATTGAACTTTGTATAGTTCTCTGCGTCAGTCTGCGCCATAACACCGGCAGAAAGACTAACCTGATTCTTTCTGAACAAACCAATACCAGCAGGGTTAGATCCGATGGTAGAAATATCTGCACCGAGGGCTTCCATGGCGCCACCCATACCTACATAACGTGCAGTACCATTCAGACTGTTCTCTGCAAATTTAGTATCCTGGTAAGTTTCCTGAGCCAAGGCTGGGGCTGCCATGAGTCCCAGCGCAGCTAACAAGAAATATTTAGAATTCTTCATCATGATTTCCAAACTTTAAATAAATTACTTATATTACATTTTTTATCTTCTGCCACCAAAGCTGCCGCCTCCGCCGGAACGTGAGCCTCCTCCAAAGCTACCGCCGCCGAAGCTGCCGCCAGAATGACTTCCACCGAAACTACCTCCTCCAAAGTTACCACTTCTGTTGCCAAAGCCACTGAAGTTGGAATTACTATTGTTAGAGCGGTTGGAATTGCCGAAACTATTGTTGTAATCACGGTTGGAACGATTGCCGAAGTTACGATTGCCATACGAGTTATCATCCCTTCTGCCATTATAGCGGCCAGAATTATTACCCGGACCATTCCAACTGCGGTTGCCGGCATAACCCTTTGGATTTCCGCTGTAGTGAACATGTCCTATCATCGGACCACCCCAGTACCAAGGATTGTAATATCCACCCCATCCATACCAAGGAGAATACCAACCTCCATACCAGCCAGCATATCCGTAATACCAAGGATCGTAGAATGGGTCAAACCATGGGTCGTACCAACCTGCGTAATAACCATAGCGCCAAGGATTTCTCCAGCCCCAGTAGCCACTACGCCAGTAATAAGGTCCTACTCCATAATAATCATAGAACCATGGATTATAATAACCATCCCAACGGCTTAAATCTCGTGTGTATTCGAAATCCTCATCCTGATTGATGAATTTCTGAGCGAAAGCCTCATCGTCGTAAATAGAGTCTGGTTTGACACCTTTCTCAAGACGGAATGAAATAATGTCATTACCCAAAGAATCTGTAGTGATACCTTGATAATGACTCAATATTCTACCATTACGATTGTATTCGTCAACGGAACGTGGACTGCCCGACCAATGAATAGCATAAAGACTATCACGAACGGCACGTACTCTGGCATAAGCCTTCGCTCTCTGTTCACGGAGTGCAGCTTCTTTCTTGGCCTCCTGTTTCGGATTGAAATAGAGGTCATCGTCCTGAGCCATCGTTGTCAATGGCATCGCTGCTACAAGGACTGCAAGAAGAACAAATTTTTTCATTATATGACTCCTTTTATTTATTCTCTAACCAACTTTCTATACAAATATAATTAATTACATGCAAAAATATTGCTTATTCTCATGCAAAATTAAAGAAAAACCCTAAATAATGATAGGTTTTTCCCTATTTTTTATAATTTTGCAGTAGTTTTTTAGATTTAAATAAGAATTGAAGAATTGATATGAAATATTTAGTAGCAAAATTTAAGATTAAAGCCAGCGAGGATTTGATGCAAGTTTGCAAGGATCTGTTGGCTGACAGTGCAGCTGAAGCCGGATTTGAATCGTTTGAAGAAACTGAAGAAGGCATGGAGGCGTATGTGCAGAAAGAATTGTTTGATAAGGAAATACTTGATCAGAATATTAAAGAATTTCCTATTGAAGGAACAGAAATCTCTTACGAGGTAGAAGAAGCTGAAGATAAAGACTGGAATCAGGAATGGGAAGATCAGGGATTTGAACCGATTTGTATTGATGACCAGATTCTCATCTATGACGCCAAACATCCGGATCTCCACCCTACTACATCTCCAGACCATATTGAGATTGGAATCGAAGCTAAACTCGCCTTCGGTACAGGTAACCACGAAACGACACGCATGATTGTTTCTTCGCTCATGAACATGAATCTGTACAAGAAGCGTGTTCTTGATTGTGGTTGCGGTACTGGAATCTTAGGGATTGTGGCTTCTAAGTTGGGAGCAGGCGATGTGGTCGGTTATGATATAGATGAATGGAGCGTAGAAAATTCCAAGCATAATGCCCAGCTTAACGGCGTGAATAATATGAGCGTATATTTCGGCAATGCATCAGTCATCAATCATATCAGTGGTATGTTTGACGTGGTTCTTGCCAATATCAACAGAAACATTCTCTTGGAAGACATGAATGTTTTCAGAAGTGTAATGAATGATGGCTCTTATTTGATTCTCAGCGGTTTCTACGTGGAAGACATTCCTGTGTTGCTGGAGAAAGCAAAGGAATTGGGATTGTCGGAAATCGAAAGAAAAAGCGATAACAACTGGGCTTGTCTCATTCTCAAAAACTAATCAACTTCTGTATCTTTTAATGACAATTTCAGAGGTTTTTAAGGAAAATTTTGGATGCAGTAAATAAAGGGCTGCATCCAACTATATACTAAATCATAAAATCCTTTCTTTTAGGCAGATTTGCTAAAAGAAAGGATTTATTCTTCTTCATATTCTTCTTCATATTCTTCTTCATATTCATCATCTCCAAAAAGACTTTCGCCTTTTGAACCAATACAGAGTTTTCGTAGGTCATAATAACTTCCGTTGTAGATATTGAAATCCACGTAGCCCTTAATGCCTGGTAGTTTACCAGCATCCGTATGCTGCCAGAACTTCCACTTTCCCTTGTACTGCACCTTATCTACATAATAATGCGCTATCCAATAAGGATAGTCATCAAAGACAGGAGCGCTCAGATACTTCTCCTTAAACTTATAATAGGTGTAGATAATCGGCTTGGCATGATACTTATCTTCTACGATATGCAGCCAGGTAAGTACATCACGCTGAAAATCTTCAACAGACTTATCTGCAGGCTTGTGCTCTATATCCAGAACTGGTGGCAGATCTCCATCTGTAAGATGTATCTTCTCCAGGAAGAAATATGCCTGATCGCGAGCAGAAGACTTATTACTCCAAAAATGATAAACACCACGGATAAAACCATAATCCCGCGCCTGATTAAAATTCTCTCTGAAATTATCATCCAGACGTGAGGAACCTTCTGTTCCCTTGATGATGATAAAGCGAACAGGACAGCCTTTTATCATCGCATTCTTGAGCTGTTCCCAATCAATCGTACCCTGATAATGCGAAATATCTATACCATGAATCTCATAACCTTCAGGATATTCTACATCACCATACAAAGCACGCCACCGGAAACCAGTAGGACTTACGAAGAAATAATAAAAAGCCCAGATGTAAAGAAAAACAATCAATAATCCTCCTATCCACCATGCCCAACGGGGATATGAACGGAGGAAACGTGGTAAAAAAGAAGACGAACGCCTTCTTGCACGAGTATTACCACGTCGAGTCGTTTTCTTTCTCGGCATGCTATGTTTTTTCTGTGAAGAAGCCGTTCGTCTTGTTGACATATACTATAAAAATATAATACGATATTACTTAGCCTGCTCCAACTGGAGAGTCTTGGTGGTCTGGTCGCAAACCTCTGTAGGACCCCAGTACTGGATAGGACCTGGATATACATAAGAAGTCTCCTTAGCCCACTGCTCACGCTTAGAAGCGAAGAACTTGAATGGAGCACCGTCGAGCTCTACGAGAGCCTTACGGATAACAGGCTTGTTAGCACCGTTACGACGCTCGATGTTCATCATCATAGTGATAGGCACACCACCAGCAATCCACTCTGCAGCAGGAGCTGTTGTGTTCTTGATTACTGACATATAACCTGTCTTACCATTAGCGATGAGGCAAGAAGCATTGAATCCGAGTGAGTAGCAGTAGTCTGCATCGTAGTTAGAAGGAGCAGCGCAGCGTCCCTCGTAACCGAAGAAGTGATGCTGAGCAGAGAACTTACCTACATACTTACCCTCCTTCTTCCAAGCAGCCAACTTCTCAGCTACCATGCGAGAGAGCAACTTCTCTGTCTCGATGAGAGAAACCTGTACGTTTCCGTGAGGATCGCGGTCGAGGCAAAGCTGGCGAGCTACGTCAGCTGGCAAAGACTCCAATACAGCGAGGTTGTCCTTAGCGATTGCACCCTTAACGAATGCAATCTGCTCCTCTGCACTTGCAAACTCACGGCTCTCGCCTGTAGCAGGGTCTGTAAGAACCTCGTTCAACTCTGCGATGAGCTTCTTGATAGCAGGGATAAACTCGATCAAACCCTCAGGAATGAGAACAGTACCGAAGTTATTGCCATCAGCAGCACGGTCTGCTACAGCCTTAGCAATATATGTAACAACATCATCAAGTGACATTTCCTTAGCCTCTACCTCCTCAGAAATCAAGCAGATGTTAGGCTGAGTCTGGAGTGCGCACTCAAGAGCGATATGAGAAGCAGAACGACCCATCAACTTGATGAAGTGCCAGTATTTACGTGCAGAATTGCAGTCGCGCTCAATGTTACCGATGAGCTCAGAGTAAGTCTTACAAGCTGTATCGAAACCGAAAGAAGTCTCAATCTGCTCGTTCTTCAAGTCACCGTCGATAGTCTTAGGACATCCGATTACCTGAACGCCATACTTCTTAGCAGCGTAGTACTCTGCAAGTACACAAGCATTGGTATTAGAGTCGTCACCACCGATGATTACGAGAGCCTTGATACCAAGTTCGCGAAGAATCTCGATACCCTTCTCAAACTGGTCTTCCTTCTCCAACTTAGTACGGCCAGAGCCGATGATATCAAAACCACCAGTATTGCGGTACTCGTCCATGATTTCAGAAGTAATCTCCATGTAGTTGTGATCTACGAGACCACCAGGACCGAGAATGAAACCATAAAGTTTGTTAGCTGGGTTGAGCGCCTTTACACCATCGAAAAGACCAGAAATCACGTTGTGACCACCAGGAGCCTGACCACCAGAGAGGATAACACCTACATTGAAAGAAGGGAGTTCCTTAGCCTCACCAGCTTCGAAAGTGATGACAGGCATTCCGTATGTATTAGGGAACAATGCCTTAATTTCATCCTGATTACCTACTGACTGTGTAGCTGCACCCTCTACTGCCTTAACAGGGCCCTGAAGAGCCTTTGGCAACTTTGGCTGATAAGCAGCTCTTGCAATTTGCAATGCACTTTTTTCCATAATTATTCTTTAATATTTAAAAGTTGAAACTACAAAAACTTTGAAAAACACTGCAAAAATAACTTTTTTTTGCGAAATAATGAAAGAAAAAAGCTAAAATTGCGTTAATCAGTATTTTTTTTCGTTACTTATGCTTGGATTTCAAAGATTTTTGCTATCTTTGAGCATTCATTTCATAATTTTAAATTTAAAAGAATAACATTATGGCTAATAAAAGAGATTTAAAACGCACTATCAATTACATCACCAGCGAACTCTTCGCTGAGTGCGTAGCAGCCTCATTGTATAATGGCAAACCAGAGCAAGAAGACGTGGACGGCATCATTTCTGTCATTGTTATGACCAATACGAATTTCATCAAACGTGTCTCTCATCCGGAACCAGGTATGAAACAGACCGTATATTATAAGAATCTCGTTTCTGATTTCAACAAGCAAGTTTGTGAGATTATTGATCAAATTGCTAATCTCGCTTAGTCCTATACCTTATTATATATGTTACAAAATTTTTGTCGCTGGATTTTATATAAGAAATTAGGGTGGAAAAAGGATATCACGGTTGATTTGCCGGAAAAGTATATTATATGCTTAGCTCCGCATACAAGCAACTGGGATTTGTTTCTTGGACAGGCTTTTGCCAAGGCTGAAGGTATGAAGTCTAACTTCTTGATGAAAAAGGAATGGTTCTTCTGGCCTCTCGGTCCTATTTTCCGCAAGATGGGTGGCATTCCGGTCTGGAGAAGTAAGCATACGAGCATGACTGATAATTTGGCTGAAGAGGCTAAAAAGAGAAAGTCTTTCGTGCTTTGCATCACACCTGAAGGAACCCGTTCTCTTAATCCAGAATGGAAAAAAGGTTTCTATTTTATTGCACAGAAGGCTAATATTCCTATCCTGCTCTATGGTGCTGATTATGAAAAGAAGCTCATTCAGTGCACAAAGAAGATGATTCCATCAGGCGATGTAGATAAGGACATGCGCGAAATCAAACTTTATTTCAAGGACTTCAAGGGTAAAAAACCGGAAAAATTCACTATCGGAAACATCGATTGAAGTAAAAAGTAAATATCAAAACTTAGAAATAGGTAATGATAAAGGTAAGTAAACTTATAAATAAGTCAGCTTATAAATAACTTAGAGGTAAAAAATTGAATAAGAAAAAATATCTTAAATATTGGGCATTCTGTTGCTGGCTATTGATGCCGGCAACTGCAAATGCGCAATATCTTGAAGGCAATACAAGGGCCTGGGGAGACATCGAATATACCGATGATCCCTGGGTCTTTAATGCATCACATCCTTACTTTATAACTGAAGGATTGCAGAACCGCCATCTTTCAGTATGGGCATCGCATGGCAGATATTATGATAATGATCAGAAACGCTGGAAATGGCAACGACCAAATCTCTTTGGAACTACCGAGGATTTGTTCACGCAAACCATCGTTGTCCCTTATCTGATTCCGATGCTTCAGAATGCCGGTGCCATTGTTTTCACTCCGCGTGAAAGAGATTGGCAAAAAAAGGAAATCATAGTTGATAATGATGATCCTATCAAAGCTAATTACTACAAAGAAACGGTAAATGGGAAAAAATGGAAAACAGGAAAGGAACCTGGATTTGCTGCTATAAAGGCACTCTACAATGATGGGGAAAACCCTTTTACTGACGGTTCCATCAGAAAGGCTAAAGCCACTAAAAAGAAGAATTACAGTGAAATCAGCTATCAGCCAAATATTCCTGATGCTGGTAAATATGCTGTCTATGTAAGTTATCAGACTTTGCCGAAAAGTGTAAAGGATGCTAAATATCTCGTTTTTCACAAGGGGCAGGTTACAGAATTTACAGTCAACCAGAGAATGGGAGGCAGCACATGGGTCTATTTGGGCACATTTGATTTCGATAAAGGTTGCAATGAGTTCAATCGTGTTGTCGTGACCAATCAGGCTTCTTCCAAAGGTATCGTGACAAGTGATGCCGTAAGATTTGGAGGCGGTATGGGAAATATCCTTCGTGGTGGATACAATAGTGGATTTCCCCGTTGTCTGGAAGGGGCAAGATACTACGCACAATGGGCTGGCGCTCCCTACTCCGTTTATGGAGGAAGAAAGGGCAATAACGATTATGCTGATGATATCAATACCCGTTCGCTCATGACCAACTGGCTGGGTGGTGGTAGTGTCTATATGCCTGCTAAAGACGGCAAGAATGTACCTATTGAATTATCACTTGCCATTCATAGTGATGCGGGATACAATTCAGACGGCAAATCTGTATATGGATCTTTGGCTATTTGCACAACCAACTTCAATGATGAGAAGTTGAATACGGGTATTTCCAGATTTACATCCAAGGATTTTGCCCAGGCATTGCTGAAGAATCTCGTTACAGATATGAGATATAAATATGGTGATTTTGGTGAACGCTATCTTTGGGACAGAAATTATTCTGAAACAAGATTGCCAGAAGTGCCTTCTGCCATTATCGAGACTCTCTCTCATCAGAGTTTCCCTGATATGAAACTGGCTCAGAATCCAATGGCAAAATTCACCATTGCTCGTTCGCTGTACAAGACCATTCTCAGATATGTTTCCTCCAATCATGGCAAGAAATATACGGTTCAACCTTTGCCTCCTAATCACTTTTCTGTAGAGGTGAACAATCAGGGAATAGCCACTCTTTCATGGAGTCCGCAGACGGATAAAACAGAACCGACTGCAGCTCCTACCTCTTATGTATTGTATATAGCAGAAGGAAGAAGTGGCTTCGATAATGGACAAATTATCAGAACTGCTGCCTGCCAGATCAAACTGGAACCTGGTAAGATGTATAGCTTCAAAGTGACCGCATTAAACAAAGGTGGAGAAAGTTTTCCTTCTGAGACATTGGCTGCTCTCTACAATCCGAAAGCTCGCCATACCGTATTGATAGTCAACAATTTCCATCGTTTGGCTGCACCTCAAGTGATAGACAATGAAGCGGAACAAGGTTTTGATTTCGATCAGGATCCAGGAGTAAGTTATGGACTGAATGCCGGATGGAATGGAAAGCAGAGAGTTTTCAAGCGTTCTAAAATGGGCGTGATGACTGCTGATGGACTTGGCTATTGTGGTGACGAAATGGCAGGACAAATGATTGCAGGTAATGATTTCAATTATCCAGTAGAACATGCCAGAGCAATTGCTACTTCTAATCTGTATAGTATTGCCAGTTGCTCCAGCGAGGCCATCCTTTCTGGGAAGGTAAAAATGAGCAAGTACCCAATAGTAGATTTGATCAATGGACTCGAAAGATATGATGGCTACACGCCTGAATACTACAAATCTTTTACTCCTACCATGATCAATAAGATTGAAAATTACATACATCATGGAGGACGTTTATTGGTGAGCGGCTCCTACATCGGAAGCGATATGCAAACGGATGAAGAGAAAAATTTCCTGGCTAATACGCTGAAGGTGCAATATCAGGTTTCAGACAGTCTGAAAGCCACACCGATGGTTAACGGATTAGGAATGAACTTTGATTATTACGACAAATTGAATGACAAGCACTACGCTGCAACACATCCAGATATTCTTGCCCCAATTGATGGGGCTATCTGCACAATGCAATACATAAATGGAGCAAGTGCAGCTGTAGGATATAAAGGCAATGGGTATGGTTCATTCACCATGGGCTTCCCTTTCGAGTGTATCAAGAATGAGCAGACACGTGGACAGTTAATGTCTGGTATTCTCAAGTATTTACTTGGCAACAAGTAATGATACTTTTTTCTGATATATCCGACAAGTCAATGCATTCAACAAATCTGAATATGATAAAAAAGAAATAATAACCCTTTAAATGTAGAATATTATGTATAAAATTCAAGCAAACCAATCAGGTACTCGCTCAATTGAAGTAAGCGACCTGCATCTTGAAACTATTGATAAGTATCAGCTTCTTCGCAATCTGGTGGACAGTAATGGAATCATTGATGAAGAAGTACTTGAAAAATTGAAATTGAATGTCCGCTCTTTATTGGAAGCAGACAACTGTCAGGACAAGAATCTTTTGGATCTATGCCTTGACGTTATTTATAATAGCAATATGAAAGCCTTAGGCCTTCATAACTTGGTATTGCTTTATGTAGATTGGAAAGAGAAGAAGGAAACTGAGGAGGCATCAGAAGCTGAACCAGATGCGGTTAATGACTAACTCCTGAACCTCTTTAAGACAGATTTTAAATGGATTATAAATTAACAGATTTTTTACCAACAACTAAGAAAGAATGTGAACTCAGAGGGTGGGACGAACTGGACGTTATCCTGTTTTCTGGAGATGCCTACGTAGATCATCCATCCTTCGGAGCAGCTATACTTGGCAGAATTCTTGAAGCCAATGGCTACCGTGTGGCTATTGTGCCTCAACCTGACTGGCATGGTGATTTCCGTGATTTTAAAAAGCTTGGACGCCCACGTCTGTTCTTTGGAGTTTCTCCAGGAGCCATGGACTCGATGGTAAATCGTTATACCGCCAATCGCCGTATGCGCAGTGAAGACGCTTTCAGTCCAGACTCACGCCATGACATGCGTCCAGACTATCCTTCTATCGTCTATACTCAGATATTGAAGAAACTTTTCCCTGATGTACCTGTGGCTCTTGGCGGTATAGAAGCTTCGTTGCGCCGTATCAGTCACTATGATTATTGGAAAGACGAATTGCGCAAGTGCATTCTCTGTGATTCAGGTGCCGACCTCATTCTCTATGGAATGGGTGAACGTTCTATTGTAGAACTTGCCAACGCTTTTGCTGAAGGAAAAACAATGGACGAGATTCACGAAATGTCACAGGTTGCTTTCTATTGCAAGGAAAAAGATATTCCTGGAGGATTCAAGGATGACGATATCATCCTGCATAGCCATGAGGAGTGTCTTCACAACAAGAAAGGTCAGGCCGAAAATGTGCGCCATTTGGAGGAAGAAGCCAATAAGATGCATGCACAGAGAATGATTCAGGAAGTGGATGGAAAATATGTTGTGGTCAACCCTCCTTTTCCTCTGATGACAACAGAGGAATTGGATGCTGCTTTCGATTTGCCATATACCCGTCTGCCTCATCCAAAATATAAAGGAAAAACAATTCCTGCGTATGAGATGATCAAGTTCTCTGTCAACCTGCACCGTGGCTGTTTTGGCGGTTGTTCTTTCTGTACCATCTCTGCTCACCAGGGCAAATTTGTGGTATGCAGAAGCAAGGAAAGTATTCTGAAAGAGGTGAAGAAAATCATCGCAATGCCTGATTTTAAAGGATACTTGAGCGATTTAGGCGGTCCATCAGCTAATATGTATGGAATGCATGGCAAAAATCAGAAGGCCTGTGAGGTGTGCAAACGTCCATCATGCGTAAATCCCCAGATTTGTCCTAACCTCAATACGGACCATAGCAAACTCCTCGAAATTTATCATGCAGTTGATGCCCTGCCTGGTATCAAGAAAAGTTTTATAGGTAGTGGAGTCCGCTATGATTTGCTATTGCATAAAAGCAAGGATGAGAAGGTGAATCAGGCTGCAAGGGAATATACGCGTGAACTGATTACAAAGCATGTGAGCGGACGACTGAAAGTGGCACCAGAGCATACAAGTCCGGAAGTTCTCAAGTTCATGCGTAAGCCATCGTTCGACTTATTCTATGAATTCAAACGCATCTTCGATAAGATCAACAAGGAAGAGGGACTTAACCAACAAATCATTCCTTATTTCATCAGTTCACATCCGGGCTGTCATGAAGAGGATATGGCGGAATTGGCTGTGATAACCAAGGGACTGGATTTCCATCTTGAACAAGTACAGGACTTCACTCCTACTCCGATGACAATCTCTACGGAAACCTGGTACACAGGATATGATCCATACACTTTGGAACCAGTTTTCAGTGCCAAGACTCAGAAGGAAAAACTCGCTCAGAGAATGTTCTTCTTCTGGTATAAACCAGAAGAAAGAAGGGCTATTGAATCTGAATTACGTAGAATTGGCAGAAGCGACCTGATTGCGAAACTATATGATAAGCGTGATATGAGAGGCGGACACACTTCTGCAAGATTCGATGCTAAAGCTATCGGCTCTACTTACGACAATCCTGGCGTTGGTCGTGGTGCAAGAGGAAAGAACAGACAGGGAAATTCTTCTTATGGCTCCAATTCCGGAAGGAATGGTAGAAATCAATCATACCAACCTAAGGGATATGGCAATGTAGGATGCTATGATGAGGATAAATATCTCAATAATGGCAAACCTCTGAATGCCCGTAACCGTAATGATGGTTCACAAAGACCACTATCTCCTCGCGAACTTGCCAAGTCTGTAAAAGAGCAGTTGAAAGCCGATAAAGGTTCTGGATTCTTCAAGGATAAAAAGAAAAAGAGTTTCAACCCTAATTTTGATGAAGGAAATCATAGACGCGGTGACGTGAGTCAAAATCGCGGAAACGGCAATAAAAATCATGAAAAAGGTAGAAATTCGGGATCTTTCACAGGAGATAATAGAAATAAAGGCAATTCCGGAAGAAGAGGTAAAAGATAATCATCATTATCATATATGTAGGGCAAGTTCTCTATAAAAGTGCAAAAATGTAGCAGTGATGTTAAAATAAAAAATGAGCAGTCATTGAATTGAAAGAAACGTTTTCAAAACAAATGACTGCTCATTTTGCGTATGTCACCTAAAAGAGAGAACCAACTTGTTTTTTTTATAGCGCTCGGGGATAGCACAAAAGTGCCCTGACTATAGCACTTTTGTGCCCTTCAAAAAGCATTTTTATAGAAATGAGAGATACGAGTGCTATCTCCGAAAGATAGAGGTGCTAAATGACTTGTTTCTATTCCCCAATAGCCTTACTTTTAGGAAAGTAAAAAAACAAACATTTTAAATCTTATCCACAGACTATTAGTACAATAATAATTTAAAATATATTCTCAAAATCATTTAGCTCCATCAACAACTCTGCAAACTCTGATTCCTATCTGGCTCGGATGTTTCATCATATAAGTACGCAGAAGCATTGGTTCATCAATTACCTTCTTGTGAATACTGCTTGCATTAAGCATATGGAGTCCATCTTGATGCCAAGATGCTATTCCTATATGCGTCGTATCAAGTCCCTTTTTATTGGTTATCATGACAAGGATGTCGCCATTATGAATGATATTTCGGAATAACCGACTATCTACGATCTGCTCTTTTGGAATAAACCGATAACTTTTACCACTAATCTGCTCTTCCAATGCCTTAATACCTTGAAGTCGCTTTGCATTATTTTTTAGCATCTTATAGCTCTGCTGGTGAGTAGTCATCCAATTCACAGAAACATGCTGAACTTTGGTAAAAGGAGGATTGTTCTGAATATCAGTAACGATGCCTTCCTCTACATTATCACTAATCCAAACAGTAAAATAATGCTGTCTCTTTTCATAGGCAATTTCTCCATTGATATAACGGACATGCTGAAGCTGTCGGCAAAAATCTGCGAAATCCCTTTTTCCATTCCCGGACATACAACGAGTCAAAGCTGTCACAATTTCAACAAAAGTCGTACAGTCGAGTTCTGAAGTATTAATAACCAATTTTTCTTCCTCCGCCCTATCCAAAGTTCCTCCTACATACGGAACACCTATGAATTTCTTTCCAAACCAAAGCATCCAACTTTTCGGTTTTTCTTTGAGTTGGGAAGCCTCTCGAAGTAAGGAATTGATACGGGAAACATCTGCTTGACTATATGTTGCCTCAACCTGATAATGTACATTATCGTCAGCACAAAGATTTGCTACTTTATCTGATGAAGACCTTAATGGAGAAAGATGAGCATCCTGATGACTATCAATATTCTCCTTCTTAACTCCTTTAGAATCCGAAACTCTATTAGAAACCGACTTAGGATGCGGTTCGAACGTACAACTTCTCGTTTGTCCTACAGCCAACAATGAAGCCAGATTTAAAATCTGACTGGCTAAAATAAACTTAAAATACATCATATCAATTATGTTTTACTTCCTGTAAATCATTAATGGTGGCGCTTACGACCAAAGTTCACGCCCACATAGATATTCAGCGAACCAAAAGAACTATTAGTAGAAAACTGTTCTTTCTTATAATTATAGGTATGGATTACTGTACTGGCTCCAGCATACCACTTCGTATTATTCCATACAATACCAAAACGACCAATACCATCAAGATTGAAATTCTTGAAACTGAAATCATGAATATCCAATCTGCTATGTTCTGTATCTGATCTCGATTTGTTGTAAGCAAGGCCTATAGATAGCGAAGCATTAAATAGGAAGTTCTTTGCAAAAACCCAATTATAAGCATATCCGCAAGAAACAGAGATGTCTGAATATTTCACCTTCGAGAAGGTTAAAGTACTATCTATTCTTGATTTTCCATCTTCCTTTTTTCCTAATTTCTCATCTACAAGAGAACTCAACTTATCCCAGTCAACATCAAGCGTATGCCGCATATAACCAATCCCTAAGAGCATAGAACCAGCACTTTTTCTTTGGCAGGTACTTTGTGAGTAAGCTGCTGGGTATGAGAACTTTCTATGGTTGAAGATATAGTAAAGATTAAACCCTTTAATACTGGATTTAAAACCATCAAAAGGAACTTTGTGCATCGGTGATGTATCAAGTTCGCTGCTCAGATTCATGCGTTGTACATGATAATCATTACCAGTTTGTCTCCAAAACAAATCGATGCCCAACATACTACTATACAAGCTTAAGTCAAACTCTTTCTTATTGGTATGTTGAGAACTTGCATTGATATGTTTGAGGTCGAGAGTATAACCAAGGAACACCCAGCGCCAACCCAGATAAGGTCCGAGGCGGAATGTTGGATCAGGAGCAAAAGATATGCGCTGACCTTCCTTGCTGGAAAGCGTATATTCCTCATAAGTATTCGTATTCTGAAGCATTACAGTATAATTATAATGCTGCGGTTCTATATAGGAACTGTCAGTAACATTAAATTCCCGGAAAAACTTCGTAAACACATCCCCCACACGATGGAAAAAAGTCTTTTTATGTTTTTCCCTAATGAGACTATCAGGTGAATTGGATTGAAACATCGATCTATTGAAGAGAACGTTGAAACCGATAGAATCACGCTCCCCTATTTCCGTTGCATGAATAGATGCAACGGAAAACAGCAAAAATAATCCTATATAATATCTCTTCATCTCAATCACGATGTTTATTACTTTACAGAATACGAGTAAAAACTTATTCAAATTCTATCAGAAATCTGATTAAATCAGAAACCAGAGTAGCCGAATGAATATTCATCAGCCCTATGAGCCTCTAGTTTTTCCAAAGAATACGGTCAAGTACCCAATTGGTAGGTGTAGCAGAAATAGCGGTACATTCACAAATACCTATTCCCTGTAAATCTTCTATCACCTTCTGGATGATTGGTAATTGAACGTATGGCGGATTTGGAACAACGATATCTTTCTTTCCTTCGGAATTAATTAATCGGATAGGTTCGTAATTGAAAACCGAGAAAGACAGTGAGCCCTTGTCACCAATGATTTCGATACAATCTTCCTTAGCACTTTCATGACCAACAAAACACCAGCTTCCACTGCCAGGAATGCCACTCTCAAAGAAGAAACATGCAGAAATCGTATCTTCAGCTTCATACAAGTGAGCACGATTTGCCGGATATCCGTGAGCACGTGTAATCACACCAAACAAATCTTGCAAAAGATCAATCTGATGTGGAGCTAAATCATAAAAGTAGCCACCACCAGAAATATCCGGTTGCAATCTCCAAGGCATTTCCTTTCCACTATGATAGTCTAAATCGCGTGGCGGAACAGAAAATCTTACCTGCACATTGATGACATCTCCAATTCCTCCACTTTGAATAATTTCCTTAACTTTCTGGAAATAAGGGAGATAACGGCGATAATAAGCAACAAAACATGGCACACCTGTCTGTTCGCTAATACGATTGATACGAATACAGTCGTTATAGCTTGCAGCCAGAGGCTTCTCAACATAAACAGGTTTACCAGCCTTCATAGCCATAATAGCAAAAGTGGCATGAGAAGAAGGTGGCGTGGCGATATAGACCGCATTTACATCAGGGTCATCAATAAGTTCTTGAGCATCAGTGTACCATTTTCTGATATGATGGCGCTCAGCATAACTGCGCGCTTTCTTTTCACTTCTGCTCATAACCGCAACAACTTGTGAGCCAGGAACTTCATTGAATGCTGGTCCTGACTTTTTCTCGGTTACCTCACCGCAGCCGATAAATCCCCACTTAATTTCTTTCATTGATTCTGATATTAATATTTGAAGTGTTCAGAAACTTACTCACTCAAAGACTTGTTGATTTCATCGATATAATCAAGCACTTCATCCCTTCCCATTTTCTTTTCACTACTGGTTATAAAATAAGGAGGGAGTTCTTCCCAGCGATCCTCCAATGCTTGCATCCACTTCTGGGCATTCATTCTTGCCTTTACAGGACCTAACTTGTCAGCCTTGGTAAACACAATACAGAAAGGTATGTTGCTTTCGCCCAACCAATCTACAAATTCACGATCTATCTTCTGCTGCTCATGGCGAACATCAATCAATACGAATACATTTGCCAACTGAGGGCGCTGAAGAATATAACCTGCAATCATCTGTTCCAGTTGCTTCTGAACTGTCTTGGAGCGCTTGGCAAATCCATAACCAGGAAGGTCAACCAAATACCATTCGTTATTGATGATAAAGTGGTTGATTAACAGAGTTTTACCTGGTGTGGCTGAAGTTTTTGCTAAACCCTTGTGATTGCAAAGCATATTGATAAGACTTGACTTACCTACATTACTTCTGCCAATAAAAGCATACTCTAATTTATTATCTTTAGGACACATGCTCACTCGAGGAGCAGATATCGTAAATTCTGATTTTTTAATCTCCATTGTTACTGATATTATGTTACGATTATTATTTTATATGTTATACTTTACCCCATCCAGTTTCTTTATTAGAATACCGAATATCGGTTATTAAAGCAATTCTGAAAGTTCAAGCCATCTCATTTCCTTTTCGTCAAGTTCATCCTTGATTTGTGGCAATCTCTTGCTTTTTTCTGTCAGTTCCTCCACACTCAGTTTTCCGCTACAGAGTTCTTCCTCCAATAGCTTCTGTTCTTTCTCTAAAGCTTCGATTTCCTTTGAAAGCTGTTCGTACTCACGTTTTTCCTTAAAGGACATCTTCCGTTTGTTTTCGAAGTTTACATCACGTTTAGCAGTACCACTGGCATTATCACTATTCTTAGCATCAGCTATCTTTGACGCCGATTTTGCCTTAGTGGATTCCTCTTCATTTTCCTTAGTTTGCAACCTGCTCCAATCACGATACTGGGTATAGTTGCCAGGGAAATCCTGAATATCACCCTCTCCCTTGAATACAAGCAGATGATCTACAACCTTATCCATGAAATACCTATCGTGACTGACTACTATAACACATCCAGGAAAATCCTGAAGATATTCCTCCAGAACCTGCAACGTCTGAATGTCCAGGTCATTAGTAGGCTCATCCAGAATGAGGAAATTCGGATTACGCATCAATACGGTACACAGATAAAGCTTTCTCTTTTCTCCTCCACTCAACTTATATACATAATTATGTTGTTCCTCCGGTGTAAAGAGGAAGAATTGGAGAAATTGAGAAGCTGTCATGTGTTTGCCACCAAGATCGATATAGTCGGCAATTTCTGTGATTACATCAATAACCTTCTGGTCCTCACGGAATTTCAGACCTTCCTGAGAAAAATAACCAAAGCGTACAGTCTCACCGATATCAAATTTACCCTCATCAGGATTCACTTCACCCAAGAGCATCTTGATAAACGTCGATTTACCGGTACCATTATTACCCACAATACCCATTTTCTCAAAACGGGCAAAGTTATAATAAAAATGGTCGAGTATCACCTTTTTATGACCGTGATCTTCAAAAGCCTTGCTAACATACTGGCATTCAAAAATCTTGCTGCCAATATAAACTGTCGAAGCCTTCAATCTGACCTGCCTGTCCTCAATGCGCTGTTTGGCAACTTTTTCAAGTTCATAGAATGCCTCTTCACGATAGCGTGCTTTATGGCCACGAGCTTGTGGTTGCCTGCGCATCCAGTCAAGTTCTCTTCTATACAAATTTTTAGAATGTTGTATCTCAGCACGAAGATTATCCATTCTTTCCTGACGTTTCTCCAGATAATATGCATAGTTACCTCGATAGGTATAAATAGTCTGGTCGTCCAATTCAAGGATAACATTACAAACCTTATCAAGGAAGAAACGATCGTGAGTAACCATGAAAATAGTCTTGTTTCCACGATTCAGATAACCCTCCAGCCATTCTATCATTTCCAGATCCAAATGGTTAGTAGGCTCATCCAACATCAGAAAATCGGGTTCTTCTATCAGTACATTAGCAAGTGCTACACGTTTTTGCTGGCCACCACTGAGCTGCCCCATAGGTTGCTCAAGATTAGTGATATGCAATTGCGTAAGTATCTGTTTAGCTTTCAGTACCTTTTCCGGATCTCCATTATGATTGAAGCAAGCATCCAATACAGTCTCCGCTGGATCAAAGTCTGGTGATTGCTCCAAATAACCGATTTTCAAGTCTCTACGATATATAATATCACCGTTTTCATACCCCTCTTTATTCATCAGTACAGACATAAGAGTAGATTTGCCCGTACCATTACGTGCAACAAGTCCCACCTTCTGTCCTTCAGCGATGGAAAAAGAGATTTTATCGAAAAGAACCTGGGCTCCAAACCGCTTAGTAAGGTTCTGTACATCTAAATATGGTGTCTGATTTGCCATTTTTATTGAAATTTTGTGCAAAGATACAAAAAAAATTTGGCAGAAACGATTTTTTTAATTATCTTTGCACTCGGAATTTGTACGATAGGTGTTTCTCCTCTTGAAACACCTTTTTATACTATCAAGAATCATATACAATATAACTATTATAAATAATGTATAGCAAAGACGAATTAACTTCTAGGAATGTCGCAACATTGAAGGACATTGCTAAACAAATTGGCGCAAAGATTAAATCAAGCGACAACAAGGAGACTATCATCTATGCCATCCTTGACGCTCAGGCAGAAACAGCGCCTCAACCAGTAAAAAGAAAGAGAGCTCGCATTGCCAAAACAGAAGATAAGGTTTACACTGTCAAGGGAAAAGACGGTGAAAACTTTGACGTGATGAAAAATCAAGCTACAGGTCCTTCTGCACACGAGGAACCTAAATTATTTAATGAGTCTGATAATACTCAAGAAGGAACACAGCCGGTTTCTGAACCAGCAAACTCAAATACTGAACCACAAGAAAACAAAAATACAGAAGTTAGTGATCAATCAACAAATTCCCCAGAGGAACCTGTTATTGACTTTCCAAAGCATCGTGGTAGAAAAAGCAAGGCTGAATTGGAAGCTATTGCTATAGCGAAAGCTGCTGCGCTTAAAAAACTGCACGAAGCAAAAATGGCTACTCAAAATGCCACTAACACTGAAATGTACTCTTCTGCAAATGAGAATAATCAAGATGCTGCTCCTGTAGAGGAAAAACTACCTACAAATGCAATATCTGCAGAAAATACGGTTTCAGATGTTAATACTGGAAGCGAAAATGATATTGAAAATAAGATTGAAGAAAATCATTCTGAAGGAAACAGCACAGAAGAAAACATTGTAGCAGAGAATAATCCTACTGGTACTTCTCTGGATAATACTGAAAGTTTTATTCCTGAGCAGGCTTTCGATCATTCTCAAGGGGCAAATGCTCAGCATAGTGAATTGATTGCACAGTTGCAGGCTAAAATGAATGCTCAAAATGAAGAAGAAGCATATCAGCAACACGTAACTGTTCAAACATCAAATAATAACTTTGAACAAGTTTGGGAAAACGATCCAGGTGATGGTACAGACTTTATCCCTGTAGTAGATTTACCTATTGAAGATCAGTCTGCCCTGCCAACATTCGACATATTTGACAGACCGATGACTTCTGCTGCAGCAAACCAGCAAGATCAAGTTGCTCAATCTGAAGCAACCGATACACAAGTACAGGAAAGTGAACCATTATACGATTTCAGTGATATTATTTCATCCAATGGCGTTCTCGAAGTAATGCCTGACGGTTACGGATTCCTTCGCAGTAGCGACTACAACTATCTGTCGTCTCCTGATGATGTATATGTAGCATCCAACTTTGTCAAGCGATATGGTCTCAAAACGGGAGATGTTGTACTCTGCAAAGTACGCCCACCACACGAAGGTGAGAAATATTTCCCATTGACTTCTATTGATAAGATCAATGGCCGTGAACCATCAGAAGTAAGAGATAGAATACCGTTCGAGCATCTTACCCCACTCTTCCCTAATGAGAAATTCTCTCTCTGTGGAAATCGTGCAACCACAAATCTCAGCACAAGAATCGTTGATCTGTTCTCACCTATCGGTAAGGGACAGCGTGCGTTGATTGTTGCGCAGCCTAAGACTGGTAAGACAATTCTGATGAAGGATATTGCAAATGCGATTGCTGCCAACCATCCGGAGGCTTATCTGATGATGCTTCTCATCGACGAACGTCCAGAGGAGGTTACTGATATGGCTCGTACTGTAAATGCAGAAGTAATTGCATCTACATTTGATGAACCAGCAGAGCGCCACGTGAAAATTGCAGGTATCGTCTTGGAAAAAGCAAAGAGAATGGTAGAATGCGGCCACGACGTTGTCATCTTCCTTGATTCTATTACACGATTAGCTCGTGCTTACAATACTGTTGCACCAGCTTCTGGTAAGGTTCTTACTGGTGGTGTGGATGCCAATGCTCTACAGAAACCAAAGCGTTTCTTCGGTGCTGCCAGAAATATTGAGGGAGGTGGATCGCTGACGATTATTGCTACAGCCTTGATTGATACTGGTAGCAAGATGGATGAAGTTATCTTTGAGGAATTCAAGGGTACGGGTAATATGGAGTTGCAGTTGGATCGTTCTCTCAGCAACAAACGTATCTTCCCTGCTGTCAATCTGGTTGCTTCATCTACACGTCGTGATGATCTCTTGCAGGATAAGATTACCCTCGACCGTATGTGGATTCTGCGCAAGTATATTTCAGACATGAACCCTATTGAGGCTATGAATACCATCCACAATAGCATGCAGCATACAAGAAATAATGATGAGTTCTTACTCTCTATGAACTCATAAGAATGAAAATAAAGATATCCTATTTTTTATTTAGGAGAATATAAATAATAAACGGTTATTTGTACAAACTGATGTTACAAATGACCGTTTATATTTTTCTAAATAAATAATATCTGCTTACCGTTATCTACGAATTTCTGATTTACAATATCGATATTTTTCCACAATTCCAATTCTTTTTCTATTTCTGAAAAACCAGCAATTTCCTCACCATAATTGAAGAGTCGCTCTATCATCATGCCATAAGTCAGATGATCTATCTTCTCTATCGGATGCAAGACAACCGATTCTTCAAAACACCCCCTTTTCTCGCTTCTAATCTCAACCAGCAATTTGGCCTGCAGGAGTTCCCTCACTGCCTGATTGACAATTTGTTGCGGTATATTCGTCAACTCATGAATCTCTTTCGGTGTATATGCCTGTTCTCCATTATTAAACTGCCTACATACCAAATGCATAACCATTCCGCATACCTTGATACGCTGCACCAATTTCAGATCATCATATCTGAGGTCTCCATCATAATAATGTATGTTCTGATTAGTATGACAAAGCAAAGCACCAAAGACCACTATAGCCCACGAAATCTGAAGCCATAACAGAAAAAGCGGAATAGCTGCTAAAGAACCATAAATGACATTATAGCTGGAAAGGAATACTTGCAAATAAATGTAGCCATACTGCAAGGCTGTCATACAGATACCTGCCAGGAATGATGGTACAAGGGTGCTTCGAAATCTTATATAAGTATTCGGAATAACACAGTAACAGAACACAAAGAACAGAAACATCGGAACAAATGCAGCCAAATGGAGGATAAACGAAGGAATTGTTTCCCCTATATCAGCGATCTTATCGACATTATCCACCATATTAACAGTCCATACATTAATACTCGAAGCAAAAAGTATCATGAGACTTAAACCGAACAGAATGGTAGGATATTCTGTAAAAATCTGTTTCCATGAACGTTCTCCCGTATGCCAGATATCATCAAAGGTAAGCTCAATTTTCTGCATCAGAGAGATGATAGTATAGAGAAACATCACGATACCCGTACCGATGATATAGTTGCTCTGGGTATTCTCAATATAGTTTTGTACAAAATTTACAATAGTTTGAGCCACAACCGGTTGTGCCTCAAAAGTAGTAGAAAGCCAGGATTCTAATAAGGATGAATACCCAAAACCTCGGGCAATGACAAACATCATCGCCATAAAAGGAATCAAAGCCATGAAGGAGGCAAAAGTCAATGCTGCCACATCCCTGACCCACATATCCTTTACATAGAAGATACGACCAGCAAGCATACCCATCTTTATCCAAGATTTTACTCTGCCTCGGAAATCTTTGATATTAGAAGAATTAAATTCTCTAAGATCTTCGTAATATCTTAGTATTCTGTCTATTACCCCCATATTCAAAAGTTTTACGTAGTTAAAAACCAACAAATCCCTCCACAACATCATCAGATGCCGTAAAGGGATTTGTCTTAGTATAATTGCTATTCAGCTCTACAATTAATAGAACTTGAAGTAGTTGCGGGCATTGTTGTAAGAGATATCTTCAACCATGCGAGAGAGACTCTCCATATCGTTAGGAAGCAAACCCTTCTCTACATCATTACCGAGGAGGTTGCAAAGCAAACGACGGAAATACTCATGACGTGGATAGCTCAGGAATGAACGAGAGTCAGTCAACATACCGACGAAACGGCTCAAAAGACCGAGCACAGACAACGCATTCATCTGACGTGTCATACCATCGAGCTGATCATTGAACCACCAGCCAGAACCAAACTGAATCTTACCTGGGCAAGAACCATCCTGGAAATTACCAAGCATAGTAGCGATTACCTCATTGGCACATGGGTTCAAGCAATAAAGGATTGTACGAGTCAACTTACCCTCTACGTTCAATTCATTCAAGAAATTACTCATAGCACGAGCTGTAGTAAACTCACCAATAGAATCAAAACCAGTATCAGCACCCAACTTATTGTACATCAATGTGTTATTATCGCGGATGGCACCATAGTGATACTGCTGAGTCCAATCAGCAGCATGATCCATCTCAGCACAAATTCTCAAGAAAGCATGCTTGTACTGACGAACCTCAATAACTGACAACTGCTGACCACGCATAGCCTTTTCAAAGATAGTCTCAATCTGAGAATCAGTATATGCCTCGTCATAGAATTCCTCAATACCATGGTCACTCAATTTACAGCCATTCTCTGTGAAGAAATCGTGGCGCTTCTGAAGAGCATCAACCATATCCTGGAATGTTGAGATAGTAACACCAGCAACTTCACCTAACTTGTTCATATACTCAGCGAAATCAGGCTTCTCGATATTCATAGCCTTGTCAGGACGCCAAGCTGGAATCATCTTGATTTCAAAACCGCTCTCACGGGTCTGCTTGTGATAACGGAGATCATCAATTGGATCGTCTGTTGTACAAACACACTCTACATGATAATGGCGCATCAAACCGCGTGCACTGAACTCAGGCAACTGCAATTTCTCGTTGCACTCATCAAAGATCTCACGAGCGGTCTTAGGGCTCAACTGTTTGTCAATACCGAAAGCTGTCTTAAGCTCGAGATGAGTCCAATGATACAATGGGTTGCGGAATGTATAAGGAACAGTTTCGGCCCACTTCTCGAACTTCTCCCAATCGCTTGTATCGGTACCAGTGCAGAAACGCTCATCTACACCATTAGTTCTCATGGCACGCCACTTGTAGTGGTCACCCCCGAGCCAAAGTTCAGTAATACTCTTAAACTTGTGATCATTAGCTACCATCTCTGGAATAAGATGGCAGTGATAGTCAATAATTGGCATTTTAGCCGCATGATTGTGGAAAAGATCCTGCGCAGTCTTAGTGTCGAGCAAGAAATTTTCATCCATAAATTGCTTCATAATTGTATAGTAGTTTTAAATATTTTGCTTTTGAAAAACCTTTTGGGAATTCCATTAACTATTTTCTTTGCAAAAATAACTCAAATTTTCGGTAAAACAAAATAATAATAGAATTTTTAATCAGATTTTTACTTAAACGATTACGGAAAAGGTAAAAAAAAACAAAATAAATCTCCCAAGTAGTCATACATGGAAGATTTATTTGTTTTTTATTCTTTAATTCTCTTCAATTCTTAATATTTATAACAGGCATTTATGCCATAGGTCATAAATTCATCAGAAGAAAACACTATTCATACAGTCCATTCACTAGACAGACTACACAATAATACGAGTCTTGTGATAATTTTCACGGAATTCACTTGGTGAGCATCCTTTTTTCTTCTTGAAAATACGATTGAAGTTACTCAGATTATTAAATCCGCAATCAAACCCGATTTCACTGATAGATTTTGCAGTATCTACCAGCATTCGTGCTGCATAACCCAACCTCAAATCAATAATATACTCACTGATATTTCTTCCAGTGTGCAACTTAAAGAATCTACTGAATGCACTTGGACTCATACCAGCCATGTTTGCAAGCTCTGGCAGTCTCAGTTCATCCATATAATTCTTAGAGATATAATTCTTTACCTTCAAAATTCTTCTACTGTCATCCTCCACGGTAACCTTCGCATAACTGGTAGAAGCTAAAGTCTTAGCACCATCACACCGTGAAAGTTCATACAATATAGTCAAAAACTGCTGAACGGCATAAAAGCCATCTTTGACAGAACTCAAAGTATCCAACAATCCATATACTTTCATAATGGCTTTCATCGGAAACACAAGTCCTTTCTTGGCTTGCTGCATCATTCTTGTAATACTTGAATACGGATTTCTGCCAAAGAGCGTTTCAGTACCCATACTGAAGTCAAATTGTATTGTAATCTCTCTGATATCCTCGCTGCGACAATCATTCTGTTCCCATACATGTTCAAGGTCAGGAGAAGTAATCAAACACAAATCATAATCACCGATAATTTCCTGTGAGTCACCCACTATGCGTCGGACACCTTTAGCATTCTCCACAAAATTGAGTTCAAACACAGAGTGATTGTGAATAGGATAAGTAAACTCCTTTTTATGACGGTCTGCAATGTATAAAACATCTTTTCCCATCAGCGGAGTAATTTCATGTATGATTCTTCTATCGTCTGACATAAAGTAGCTATTAGTGAAATTCAGAATAATTCAGTGGTAATATTTCGGAAAATGAGCAAAATCAAAGCTAATGTCATCAGAAACGCAAGTCCTTGATGATATCGCTCATCTTCTGCTTAGTTGCAATTCTTGTTGGAACAAGAGGCAATCTAAGTTCATTTTCTATGAAACCCATATCATTGAGCAAAGCCTTTACACCAGCAGGGTTACCATCTACGAAAAGCAAGCTATAAAGCTCTGTAAATGCATGATGAATCTTACGTGCTGGCTCATATTCACCACGGAACTCCAAGCGGATCATACGGCTGAATGCTTTAGGAAGAGCATTACCAATGACTGAAATCACACCTGCTGCACCACTGGCTACCATAGAGAAAGTCAATGCATCATCACCACTGATAACATCAAAATTATCAGGTTTATTCTTGATAATCTCATCTACCTGTTCCAAGCTGCCACTTGCTTCCTTGATTGCTACAATATTAGGGAATTCACGGGCGATGCGACAAGTTGTTTCAGGTTTCATGTTAACACCTGTTCTACCTGGTACATTATATAATACGATAGGCAGAGGACTAATTTCAGCGATTGCCTTAAAATGCTGATAAAGTCCCTCCTGAGAAGGCTTATTATAATAAGGACAAATACTGAGGATGCCATCAATACCGCTCCAATCAGTATTCTTGATTTCATCTACTACAGCAGCAGTATTATTACCCCCGCAATATTTCAAAATCTTGACACGACCATGATTGACCTCTTTGACAAGTTCAGTGATTTTATCTTTCTCATCTTTAGTAAGACAAGGCGCCTCGCCAGTTGTAGCAAGGATGCAAAGGAAATCTGCACCATTGTCAATTTGAAACTCTACCAATCTCTTCAGAGCCTGGTAATCTACCGAACCATCGGTCTTAAATGGAGTAATGAGAGCTATACCTAACCCTTTAAAAATATTCTGTGCCATAATCAATTTTCAAAATTAATCGCAAAATTACAAATTTATTGCCAAATTGCAAAACAAATTGCCATTTTTCTTTCAAAATTGTATCAAAATTGAAAAAATTTGGTATTATTATCGCATATATCGCATATTTTTCGTAATTTTGCAGCTATGAGTAGATACTTTATTACCTTTAGTTATGATGGTACAAACTATCATGGATGGCAAATTCAGCCTAATGCAAATACGGTGCAGCAAGAGTTGCAACGAGCGTTGTCTATTTTACTCCGAAAAGAAATTGAAGTTGTAGGGGCCGGACGTACAGACACAGGAGTTCATGCCAGAAAAATGGCAGCTCATTTTGATTGGGAACATAAAGATCAGGCAGTATTATCTTCTGATGAAAATAAAGATATGTCTGCGAATAAGGAACTTCTTCCGATTTCTTGCGACCAGATGGTTTATCGCCTGAATCGAATTCTCCCAAGAGATATATCTGTATGGGATGTTTTCCCTGTAGCAGATGACATGCATGCCCGTTTCTCCGCCACCTCCCGTACCTACCATTATTATATACATACGCGAAAGGATCCATTTGAACGTCATTTCTCTCTCCAAATTAATTACCCATTGGATTTTAATAAAATGAATGAAGCAGCCAAATATTTCCTTCAGCATGAAGACTATGCAGCATTCTGCAAGGCTGGTGGTGATAACAAGACTACCATTTGTCATGTTACAGAAGCGAAATGGGTGCAAACTTCCCCTACATCCTGGTATTTTGAAATAACAGCCAACCGTTTCCTTCGCAACATGGTGAGAGCTGTGGTAGGAACATTGATTGATGTAGGCCGTGGGAAAATAAGCATGAATCAATTTCTTGAAATTTTGCATCAGGGAACAAGAAGTGATGCCGGCGAGAGTATGCCAGGCAATGCTCTTTTCTTAGAAGATGTAAGCTATCCGGAATTATAGCTTTAAGATCATCCGAAAATTAAAACAATTGCATCCAGAAATAAAATCCATTGCATCCGGATAATAAACACAAAAACTTCCTGTTTTTAAAACAGAAACAATTCTGATTTATTTAACGAAAAAAATATATAAACCAAAAACTCGCTTGGAGAAACTTTATTCAAACGAAAGTTTCTTCAAGCGAGTTCTTAATTGTTCTGCCTCACTCTTGCGAATGGAAAGCTTTATACTGCAGGTGTTATCAAAAACCTGATCCACAATACGAGGATTCATTTCCTTTACAATTCTCATTACATCATTCATCATCGGATAAGTAAAATCATAAGTCACAATTTCTTCTACCTGTCTGATTTCCTTTTCACAATGAGCCAATGCCTCTATTGCTGCTTCACGATAAGCAACTATCAAGCCACTTGTTCCAAGTTTTACTCCACCGAAATATCTGATAACCACTATCAGAATATCTGTCAATTCTGCCTTATTGATCTGTCCTAAGATTGGTTTTCCGGCAGTAGAAGACGGTTCGCCATCATCATTCGCCCGGAATTCATTTCTTTCAGGACCCAACATATATGCATAGCAACAATGTCTGGCATCATAGTATTTCTTCCTATAACCTGCCACTATTTCCTTGACTTCTTCGACAGATGTCACATGATGGGCAAAAGCGAGGAACTTACTTCTTTTCTCAGTGTACAGTCCCTCGCCTACTTGATCTTTTATAGTTTTGTATTCGTCAATCATTCCATTTAAGTCGTCAATTATATAAACCAAACTGTCCTACATAAATTCTGTAGAATAGTCGGACTTATAAGTCGAACTCTTTAATCTAATTTATGAATTATCAAACCGCTGCGCAGTTTTGGTTCAAACCAAGTTGCCTTAGGTGGCATAACCTTACCACTATCAGCAATGTCCATAATCTGCTGCATAGTTACCGGATGAAGTGCCAATGCCATCTTCATTTCACCACTATCTACACGGCGTTTCAGTTCACCAAGTCCACGGAGACCACCCACAAAATCAATACGCTTGTCAGAGCGTAAATCCTTGATTCCAAGAATTTCATCGAGAATCAAACGGGATGAAATATCAACATCCAATACACCGATAGGATCTTCATCATCGTAAGTACCCGGCTTAGCAAACAATCCATACCATTTACCATCCAGATATAGGAGGAATGAATGAAGGGCTGCAGGTTTCAGAATATCTAAACCGAATTTATCGATAGCTTCCTGAATTTCCATCTTCTCATAGCATGGAATACCTTCATCATCACCTGATACGTTGATATTAATAGCATCAATCTCAATGACTTCGAAGTTTTTAGCCAAAGCATCGAGGAATTGTTCTGAAGTCAAACCGTTCAAGTCCTTCACTACTCGATTATAGTCAAGAATTGTCAACTGACTTGCTTGGAAGCAAACTGCCATAAAGTAATTGTATTCCTCCTGACCAGTATGATGAGGATTATTCTTAGCCTTTTCAGCACCAACCAAAGCAGCAGCAGCTGAACGATGGTGACCATCAGCTATATAGAGACTTGGCATCTTCTCAAACTCCGCTGTAATGGTGGCAATATCCTGATCATCGCTTACAATCCAGAATTGATGACGGAATCCGTCAACAGGAGCAATGAAATCATATTCCGGTGTAGTAGCAGCATAGCGAACCAAAAGATCGTTAAGCACCTGATTATCAGGATAAGCAAAGAATACAGGCTCGATATTTGCATTGCAAACACGTACGTGCTTCATGCGATCCTCCTCCTTATCACGGCGAGTCAACTCATGCTTTTTAATCACACCCGTCATATAATCGTTTACATAAGCACCCACCACAAGACCATACTGAGTCTTGCCATTCATGGTTTGGGCATAAATGTAATATTGTTCCTTATCATCCTGTTTCAACCAACCGTTCTCCTGAAACTTTCTGAAATTCTCAGCAGCACTTTCATAGACTCGTGGATCATACTCAGAAGTACCAGGTTCAAAATTGATTTCAGGTTTGATAATATGATAAAGACTCTTCTCGTTGTCACCAGCTTCGGCACGAGCCTCTTCAGAATCGAGCACATCGTATGGTCTTGATTCCACCAGTTCCACCAGTTCCTTTGGCGGACGAATGCCCTTAAAAGGTTTAATTTTTGCCATAATGTTGTAGGTATTAGAGTGCCACGCTAACATAGTATGGCACTATGATAAAACACAAAAGCCCACAAAGGATACTATCATACAGTACCCTCTGCGAGCTCACCTATTATTCTTTTATTACTTGTTTACCTGGAATTTGGTACAGCCATCCTTGAAGAATGCATTGATCTGCTTAGCAGCAGCAATACCTGCATTGATATTAGCCTCTGCAGTCTGTGCACCCATCTTCTTAGGAGTAGAGAAATAGCGACCTTCAAACTTAGCAAACTCAGAATCAGCAACAGGCTTGATATCTGTAATAAACTTCAAGTCCTCACGCTCAGCCATCAGCTTAACCAACTCTTCTTCGTTGATAACTTCCTTGCGGGCTGTATTAATCAAGATACCTCCCTTAGGCAACTGGTTTACAGTCTTATAATCGATGCTCTTGATAGTCTCTGGAGTAGCAGGAATATGAAGAGAAACGATATCACAAGTCTGGAACAGTTCATCCTGACTCTTGACAGCATGAACACCGGCAGCCTCAATAACATCAGCAGGGCAGAAAGCATCATAAGCAGATACTTCCATACCGAAGCCCTTAGCGATGCGAGCAACATTTCTACCCACATTACCGAAAGCAAGAATTCCCAATTTCTTACCCTTCAATTCAGAACCTGACTTGCCATTGTAGAAATTACGAACAGCAAATACCAGTAAACCGAAAACCAATTCGGCAACTGCATTAGAGTTCTGACCCGGAGTATTCTCAGCTACTACATTGTGAGCAGTAGCTGCAGCAAGGTCAATATTGTCATAACCTGCACCAGCACGTACTACAATCTTCAGATTCTTGGCAGCATCCAAAACTTCAGCAGTTACTTTGTCAGATCGGATGATCATTGCATCCACATCTTTCACTGCATCCAATAGCTGAGTCTTTTCTGTATATTTCTCGAGCAGGACAAGTTCATTGCCTGCACCTTCAATTTCTTTCTTGATACCTTCAACAGCAGCTGCTGCAAAAGGTTTCTCTGTTGCAACTAATACTTTCATGATTGAATTTGATTAGAATATTTTCGAATTAGTGCTGTGCCTCGAAATCCTGCATAGCCTTTACGAGAGCATTCACGCCCTCCATAGTCATTGCATTGTAGCAACTTGCACGGAAGCCACCTACAGAGCGGTGACCCTTAATACCTACCATACCACGCTCAACAGCAAAGTCAAGGAATGGTTTTTCAAGTTCCTTATACTCATCGTTCATAACGAAACAGATGTTCATCAGAGAACGTGAAGCTTCCTCTACAGTACCCTTGAAGAGTTTATTGCGATCAATCTCTGCATAGAGGACTTCAGCACGCTCGTGAGCACGCTTATCAGCAGCCTCTACACCACCATTAGCCTTCAACCAACGGAGATTCTCCATCAGAGAATAAATAGGCACTACTGGAGGAGTATTAAACATACTGCCCTTCTCTACATGAGTACGATAATCAATCATTGTAGGCAACTCACGTGGAGCCTTGCCCAAGAGTTCATCCTTCACAACTACTACAGTTACACCTGCCATAGAAAGATTCTTCTGTGCACCAGCGTAGATAGCAGTATATTTAGAAACGTCCACAGGACGGCTCATGATATCAGAACTCATATCAGCAATCAAAGGCACCTTAACATCTGGATCACGACGCAACTCAGTACCATAGATGGTATTGTTGGAAGTGATGTGCAGATAGTCTGCATCAGCTGGCTCGAGGCCTTCAAACTGAGGATAGAAAGTATAGTTGGCGTCGGACGAGGATGCGATCTCCACGACCTCACCAAAATGCTTTGCCTCTTTCATCGCCTTCTTGGCCCAAGTACCAGAATTGACATAGGCAGCCTTCTTGATGAGGAAGTTGGCAGGAATCTGCATGAACTGCAATGACGCACCACCACCAAGGAAGATAACGGAGTAACCCTCAGGGATATCAAGCAACTCCTTGAACAAGGAGACTGCCTCATCAACTACTGGCTGGAAATCCTTAGCGCGATGGCTGATTTCCATCAATGAAAGACCTGAACCGTTGAAATCCAAAATCTGCTTAGCTGTGTTTTCAATCACTTCGCGTGGAAGCATTGAAGGACCTGCATTAAAATTGTACTTCTTCATCTGTATATTATTTAAGTTTTTATTGGATTATTCCCTATGTGTTTTTAAAACACGTCGGCGAAATTACAATTTTTATTTGAAACCACCAAATTTTTCTGCACATTTTTAGCAAAATGGGCAAAATTCTTACGGATTGTCAGCCTTTTCTGCCTATTCTATGTATTTTTATGCAGAAAATAGAATTACTGATACATATTATCAGCAATTAAGATGACAGAGAATCAATAAGATCAATATGGGAATATATCAGGGCGAAGGAAATAAGATTATAAAACCTCTTCCACAACTGTTCTGATACCTTTGATTTTTTGTCCGGCAGTCAGTTTGAGCACCTGCTTCAATTTAGTATGCGATACAGCCACATAGGCATATCTGTCTTTCACATCGATCTTACCGATCTCGGAAGAATTGAGATGGCCTATTTTGCAGAGATAACCTACGATGTCACCCTTGCTTACCTTATCCTTCTTTCCTTTACCTATATATATAGTAGCCATACGTGGTTTGGCTGGTACAGAATGAGTCTGAGGGATTTCGTAAGTCTGTATCTCTGCATCCACATAATCTGGAATGTGTTCAGTAGGTCCGATGATAAAGAAAGCCTTACCCTGAGATTCCCAACGCGCCGTACGACCTACTCTGTGAATATAACTATCCTCACATTCCGGGATATGATAATGCACAATATTGTTGATATCTGGAATATCAATACCTCTTGATGCTAAATCAGTACTTACTAAGATATTCACACTACCATTGCTGAACTTATAGAGTGCATCTTCACGCGCTTTCTGGTCCAATCCTCCATGGAATGAGGAAAGTGAGAAACCTTTTTCGCGCAAGAAATCGCTGGTACGCTCCACACTGTCACGGTAGTTGAGAAATACAATGGTACTCTCATCACCAAAACTCAACAGAAGCTGGGCGAGTGTCTCCAACTTGTCTTTCTGTGGACTATCCACCTGATAGATGCAGACACGGTCTGAAACCTGTTCCTCCTCAATGCGATAGTCAATCGTTTCAGCACGATTCATGTGAACGAAATTAGGAATCAGCTCTGCCTCGGTAGCAGAAAGCAGGATATGGCGTTCCAGATTTGGCAGACTCTCTATCAGTTTGCTCATTTCGTTCTGAAAGCCCATTTCCAGACACTTATCAAACTCATCGATGATGAGGTACTTGATATTCTCTATTTCGAAATTACCCTTATCGATATGATCATTCAGACGTCCTGGAGTACCGAAGATAACCTGAGGCATCACCTTTCTGAGCAAACGATGTTCATCCATCGTAGGTCGTCCACCATAACAAGCCATTGCCTTTACAGGAATATGCATAGTTGCCAGTACATTGGCCGACTGCAATGCAAGTTCACGACCAGGAGTAATCACAAGCGCCTGTGGTACATCTACCGACGGATCAATGAGCTGAACCAGCGGCAGAAGATAAGCCAGCGTTTTACCGCTACCAGTAGGCGAAAGAACCACGACGTCCTTATTGCTATGAAGCATTGCATGCATCGTAGCTTCCTGCATGCCATTCAGTTCTATACCCAAACGAGTCAATATATCTTGTAACATATTTACTTTTTATTTCTGTTATTATTCATTACTTTGTCTATCTCATCAAACTCTTTACCCATATTCAGATTGAGATAAATCGTATATAATGGGAGGGACCACTTCCCTACTTCATTCGGTTCAAGCTTTCTATATTTTTCCAGATATGGAAGTGCCTGTTTGTAGAGCGCATTTATTTCATCATGTTTCTTTCTCAATTTCTGCGAATTTTTATCCAGCATAATGGCGCGGTTGAAACATGAGAGACCGGCATTGAGATGAGCTTCGGATAAGGAATCATTTTTCGCTATCAGAGACTTACAGATATCAAAACATTCCTCATTCTTTCCCTGATTCAGCAAGATGGAACTCTTGGTCAGGAGATAAGTGGTATTCAAAGAATCCACCCGTAAAGCTTGGTTCACCACATTCATTGCCGAATCCAGTTCATTTTTTTCCATATAATATTCTACAAGGCGTGGAAAGAAGAAAGGAAAAGAAGGTGAATTCCTGAATCCTTCTTTCAGGCAATCCACATATCTTACCGTATCCTTTTCGAGTTTATATGTCTCTGCCAGATATTGCAACATATAATTATAATGAGTAGTATCCTTCAGAGCGATATACGAATGATGAAGAGTAGCCTGTGGATTCTTCATCTTGTATCCGCAATATACGGCCCAAAATGCCACAGTCGGAATCAACTTATCATTCTCTCTGTAATTGTAAGAGGCGAAGAGAGGAATGTTGGCGCAATGCAGATACTGGTCCAGTAAGCTGTATGCCTCAGGATATTTGGTTTTTCGAATAAACCAGAGTCCACCGCTGTAGAGGTTTTGTCTGATTTTTCCCAGATAGTCAGCATGTTGCTTGCGATATTCGATGCGCACCTTTCCCTTCCTGTCTGGAACCATTTCTACAGAATCCATATTCTGTGCCACCTCAAAGAGTTGTCTTGTCAGATTAAACAGTTGGGCTGTATCATACGCCTGTTTCAGATACAACTTTTCATTTCCCTGCTCATATTGTTTTCTCACGGCATCATAGAGAATATTCCATATTTTCAGGTTTCCTCGATTCATAGAATCCTTAAGCAACTTCTCCATAGATGCCTGAGCCTGAGTTAAATTATTTCCAGCCTTAACATTGTCTCGTGCAACAGAAATCTCTTTCTTCTGAGCATAGCCTGCCATACAGAAGAAAGAAATCGACATGAGCAAAAACAACTTAAGTTTATTCATACTTGTTTTTTATGTTGAGATATTTAATAAGACTTATTAGCCTGAATGATCATTACGATAAAATGCATATTAGCCAGTTTATTCCTTACCATAAAGATAATAATACCAGTACGTATTACCATAGGTATCACGCAAGGCGGCATTACGTTCCATCGCATTTGAATATTTCCGCTCCAAAGTCTGGAAATCCTGGAAGTCAGCTTCCATTACTGCGTTTTTATATACTACTTTCGGATGTAATCTTCTGTGGGTATATAGCATCAGTGCCTCCTTATAATGTTTTGGCAGCGAATCATTCTCAATATTATATTTGCTTTGCACAAGGAGCACAAACTGATCTATCTTCTTATCCAGCAGGAATGCATTCAACTGATAGTCCAGCGGTTTCACATAGTAGAATTTTCCTCTTACCTTCTTGCGCATCCACTTCGGAGTGGTCCACATCATCGATTTGGTAGTCACGCTGTCTGGTATCATTGCCTTGCTGCCACCTGCAAGCGGATAGGTAAAAAGTTTATCCCCCATCGCTCCCGTTTTATGGAGGCAGGCTATTCTGAGCATAGTGAGTGAAGAATCCGTATGAGCAGACTGTGCACCCACCTCCAGCGCTTCCTGATATTTTCCTTCACACATCAAACTTTCCATCCGCATGCGATAGTGGAACACATCATTACCATTGCCGATAAGAATCACCAGAAGAATCATCACATCCAGGGAGAGCACATTGATCCAAGTACATCTGGACAACCAGAGACCTTTCTGAATATCCGGTTCATATGCTTCCAGTTGACGGATTACCCACATGATTCCCGAATAAAGAATCAGGAGCAACGGAAAAAGCCAGCACCAGCTACCCAATGAATGGTAGGTATCAATATCCGTAGGAATATCCGTAATGATAGCGAGTATCAGCAAAGATGGAAAATACGTCAATGCATGAAATCGTTTCTTCACCCGCGTGATGGCAAAAACGCCCACTTGAAGAAGAAACAGGACAAGGGTAGTCAGGATGGGAAACAGTACATAGTTGTACTGGGTCATTCCACCCGATAAAGCATGTTGAGCTACTGCCAACAGATCCTGTTGGTAGCAGCTCAAATAGAGATATGTAAATACTATAAAGATGATAGCACACGTCAGACGCATCTTGGTGGTACTATTTCTTTTCTTTTCCATATAATTACTTTCAGTTTTTCTTTAATACGAGCGCCGAACGAGCTGGCAGATAGAGTTTTAACCACTCTTTATGCTCTTCTACATAGAGCGCATCATAATTTGTTAAATGTGTCATTGTATCATCATTCAGACCATTTCCTCCAAATGCCACATTATCACTGTCCAGTACGATACTGTAAGAACCAGTAGGTACCAGGAAACCATAATCGGTAAATGATTTGGTAGGTGAGAAGTTGAATACAAACAGCAGGTCGCCTCTCATGAAAGCAAGCACCTGGTCACCATCATTGTGCCAGATTTCCTGAACTGGAGTCTTATTGAAATTCTTCTCACTCTTGATAACGTTGATCATTTCACGATCGAAGTCACCCAGATAATGATAACACAAATCCTTATTATCTACAAGGTTCCACTGGCGACGGGCATACTTGTAACTCCATCCGTTTCCTTCTCTTGGGAAGTCAATCCACTCTGGATGACCGAACTCATTACCCATGAAGTTCAGATATCCACCATTGATAGTAGAAGCAGTCACCAGTCTGATCATCTTATGCAGAGCAATTCCTCGATGTGCCATATCATTCTCATCTCCCTTCTTGAAATGCCAGTACATATCGGCATCTATCAGTCGGAATATGATCGTCTTGTCACCCACGAGTGCCTGGTCATGACTCTCACAGTAAGAGATGGTTTTCTCATCCTTACGGCGGTTCTTTACCTCCCAGAATATGCTGCTTGGCTTCCATGCCTCATCTGGCAATTCCTTGATGGTCTTAATCCAGAAATCAGGAATATTCATCGCCATGCGATAGTCAAAACCATATCCGCCGTCAGTAAACTTGGCTGCCAATCCTGGCATACCACTCACTTCCTCTGCGATGGTGATTGCATTCTTGTTTACCTCATGAATCAGGCAGTTGGCAAGAGTCAGATAGCAGATGGCATTGTCATCCTCATGTCCGTTGAAGTAATCAGCATAGCAGGTGAAAGCCTCGCCCAGACCATGACTGTAATAGAGCATGGATGTAACGCCGTCGAAACGGAAGCCATCGAAATGGAACTCATTGAGCCAATACTTGCAGTTGCTCAGGAGGAAGTGGATGACTTCATCCTTGCCATAGTCGAAGCAAAGGCTGTCCCAAGCCGGATGCTCATGGCGGTCACCAGGATAGAAATACTGGTTTGGATCACCAGCTAAGTTACCCAGACCTTCCACCTCATTCTTGACAGCGTGGGAGTGAACGATGTCCATAATGACAGCGATACCCTTCTGATGAGCCGTATCAATGAGATCCTTCAGTTCTTCAGGAGTACCGAATCGGCTGCTGGCAGCAAAGAAACTACTTACATGATAACCGAACGAACCATAGTATGGATGCTCCTGAATAGCCATAATCTGGATACAGTTGTAACCATCCTTGATGATACGTGGCAGAACATTCTCCTTAAACTCTGTATAGGTACCAACTTTTTCTGCATCCTGGCCCATACCGATGTGGCATTCGTAAATCAACAGCGGAGTCGTCTTTGGCTTGAAAGTTTTCTTCTTCCATACGTATGGTTCCGGATTCCAAACCTGTGCAGAGAAAATCTTGGTCTTTTCATCCTGTACCACTCTTCTTGCCCAAGCAGGAATGCGCTCACCATCTCCACCTTCCCAGTGAACTTTCATCTTGAAAAGATCACCATGCTTCAACGCTTTCTCAGAGAGCTTGAGTTCCCAGTTTCCTGTACCCTGAATACGTTTAGCACGATACTTTGGCGACTCTTTCCAGTCATTGAAATCACCAATCAGATAGATATCAGTAGCATTAGGAGCCCATTCACGGAACACCCATCCACGGTCAGTCTTATGCAGACCGAAATACTCGTAGCCATTGGCGAAATCACTCAAGGTCTGCTTACCGTTCTTGGTCAACTGACTCAATTTCCACAGAGCATGATCATGTCTGCCCTTAATTGCATCCTCATAAGGTTCGAGATAGGAGTCATTCTTCACCAAACCGATATGTTTAGGAGCTGCAGTAGTCTTTACTGCCTTTTTAGCAGCGGTTTTCTTGCCGCTTTCTGCTTTTTTTGTTGCCATATACTCATGATTTTAGATTAGCTATAGAGTAAGAAATCTGCGAGTAACAGATTCCGTCTTAAACTTTGATTGATTTTCAGTTTATGCCTTGATTTTGAAGATAGCCTTGTGGATATCGCCTGTACCGATGCATGGCTGATGGCCATCCTGAGGAGCGAAAATAGCAAATTCACCAGGCAGACAGGTTACATAAGCAGAAGCCACAGCACCAGGATATTTGGTTACGTCTTTTTCTGCATTGTATTCTGCCTCAGGCAATTTAGCCAAAGGAAGATAACCATAAGTCTCTTCGTTGTCAAGAGGTATCTGGATATCAAGCATATTCTTGTGAGTTTCAAATACAGCTTCATCCACAGTTTTTCCATGAGCTGTTGTTATATTTACAAACAAGTCATTACCCACGATGGAATGCTTGCCGTCTTCCAATTCGTTCAAATCGTTCTCTTTCAAGAACTTAACGACCTCTGCAAAGAGAGGATTCAGAGAGACATATTTCTCCAAATTTTCTAATGTGTCAACTATCATGATTAAAAGTTTAAAATAAAAATTCTATATAATATAATTGATAACTCTTAAGAAAATTTTCAAGGATTTTCATATCAATCTTCAAAGCGCTTACCGTTCTCGTAAGTTCCCCGAGCTGTCACCTGTCCGTTTCTGTCTTTCTCTACGAACTTGCCTTCTCGGCGGTCGTTACGGTAAGTGCCTTCAAATCGTTTACCTTCTTTGGTTTCCTCGATGCAGGCACCCTCACGCTTACCATTTCTATAAACGCCCTTGAAACGATTGCCATTGGCATAGTGAATAATCACCTCACCATTCACCTGACCTTTTCGGAATTCACCTTCAAAGATATCACCCGATTTCTTGGTCAGTTTACCTCTACCATCCTGCAGGTCATCTTTCCAACTACCTACGTAGATATCCCCGTTTTTCCAGATAAAAGTACCCTGTCCGTTTCGCAGACCATCACGGAACTGTCCGGTATATTTCGCCCCATTCACAGACTTGAAGATACCTTCACCGGTACGTTCACCCTGCACATAGTCGCCTTCATATACATCACCGTTCTTAAACTTGTATATACCTTTACCGTCCTGAATATCATCTTTCCAGTCTCCGATATATACATCGCCGTCGGCATACTTGTTGGTACCCTTTCCCGAGCGCTGGTTATCCACCCAGTTGCCATCGTAAGTCGTACCATCACCCCAGTCAAAGAATCCCAGCCCATTTTTCATGTCGTTCTTCCACTGACCTTTGTAGTATGCTCCATTGGAGTAAGTATAGGTACCACGTCCCTGTCGCTTGTCCATATACCAGTCACCATCGTATTTATCCTTATTGTAATAATACATGATGCCATGTCCATGCTGGTAATCACGGAACCATAAACCTACATATTTATTATTGTTCTGGAAATAGTAAGTTCCACGTCCATGCTGCTGATCTTCCATCCACTGACCTTCATATTTTTCACCGTCAGCAAAAGTATAGACACCATAACCGTTTCTCTTACCTTTCACGTAGGATCCTTCATAAGTATCACCATTTTTAAAGACGGTAGTACCTTTCCCATTTGGCTTATTTCCTACCATTTCGCCTTTATATTGTCCCCCGTCACGAGTAACGCAAGAACCCAGTGAAATTTTCTGGGCAAAGGAGCACAAAGGCAATGATATCAGTAAAAATGAGATTAAGTTTATCTTGTATTTCATACGCTTGCGTGTTGTTTATTCTCCAAAATTATATAAAATCTATCAAACGACAAAATAGATTAAGTAAATTTAAGGATAAACAACAAAATAAGAACAAAATAAACAAAGATAAAAACGGGAAATTCCGGACAAAACATAATAGTTGCTTATATAATAGGAGATATCAAACAAGAGATAAAGGATGCGGAATTAGGAATCTTAAAAAGCAAAAGACTGTACCCCATCATCTGGAATACAGTCTTTATTTTTTGAAATCACAGACTAAGTCTTGAATTACTTAACCTTGTCAACAATAGCCTTGAAAGCCTCAGGGTTGTTAACAGCGAGGTCAGCGAGCACCTTGCGGTTGATCTCGATACCTGCCTTGTGAAGCGCACCCATCAACTGGCTATAGCTCATGTTCTCCAAACGAGCAGCAGCATTGATACGCTGGATCCACAATGCGCGGAAATTGCGCTTCTTGTTACGACGGTCACGATAAGCGTAAGTAAGACCCTTCTCCCAAGTGTTCTTAGCTACTGTCCATACATTCTTGCGAGCTCCATAGTAACCCTTAGTGAGCTTCAAGATTTTTGTTCTTTTTGCTTTTGATGCAACGTGATTTACTGATCTTGGCATAATTTTTTTTCTTTAAAAGTTCGACTAAAAAGTTAATAATTAACGGAGGCAGAGCAAGTCGCGAACCTGCTTGAGGTTAGAACGATCTACGAGAGTCTCACCAAGGAGATTTCTCTTCTGCTTCTTTGTCTTCTTAGTCAAGATGTGACTGTGATAAGCGTGATGACGCTTGATCTTACCTGTACCGGTGAAACGGAATCTCTTCTTTGCGCCGGAATTAGTCTTTACTTTTGGCATTTTTACTTTTAATTTTAATTGTTATTTATTTAACGGATGGCAACGCATATACCACGGCGTTACGCATCTCTTTTTTTCTTGATTAATCCTATTTGTCTGCTGCAAGTTGCTTCAAGGCATCTCCGCCCTTAGCGTTAGCCAGCAAACTGTTTTTTTCTGCATTGGCAGCTCTTTCAGCCTGTTCTGCAGCCTTCGCTTCAGCCTCACGCTTTTCACGATCGAGCTTCTGCTGACTCTTCTTAGCCACACCAGCTTTCTTAGGGCTCATATAGAGGAACATCTTCTTGCCTTCCAATTTAGGCATCTGCTCCACCTTACCATACTCCTCGAGGTCGTTAGCAAAACGGAGAAGAAGAACTTCACCCTGCTCCTTGAAGAGGATACTGCGACCGCGGAAGAATACGTATGCACGTACCTTGTTACCTTCATTCAGGAACTCCTTAGCGTGCTTGAGTTTAAACTGATAATCGTGCTCATCTGTCTGAGGTCCGAATCTGATTTCCTTGGTCTCTACCTTTACCTGCTTCTGCTTCATTTCCTTAGCATGCTTCTTCTGCTGATAAAGGAATTTAGAATAGTCAACTATTCGACAAACAGGAGGTTGTGCATTAGGAGAAATCTCCACGAGATCAACACCTTCCTGGCGAGCCAAGTCCAAAGCCTTTCGTGTTGGCATCACTTCTGCTCCGCCATCACTTACCACTCTCACTTCACGTACGCGTATTTGTTCGTTTACGCGGTACTGATTTTTTATTTTGTCATTTTTCATTAACTATTCTACGTTGTTTTTTTGATTAAACGGCTGCAAAGTTACGATTTTTCTCGCAAACTACCAAATTTTCAGCTGGTTATTTTCATTTTTAGGCTTATATTTTGTTATACGAGTAAAAACCTTGCACAAAATTCGTTTATTAAAGGCTCATTAATTGTTTTTAGTCACGCAGATTTCGCAGATAACGCAGATTTTTCTTTCTTCCACATTATTTATCCGCAGATGAGACCTGTCCGGTCGGATTTCGCAGATCTTTCTTGAGATTCTCCCAAGCATGTCATGGCAATTAAAATCTGCGTTATCTGCGAAATCTGCGTGACTAAAAAACATAATCAAGCGTGAGATAAAAAAACATACCAGCGTAAGCTAAAGGTGATTGACGACCCGATGAATGGATGAACGAATATCAGACGTATCAAAATTAACCAGCAATCCAAGTTTAAGATGGGATATTTTCAGATAAGTAAGAAGCTGTTTACCATAAACCGCCTTCATTTCTGTAACAGATTTCAATTCTACAATCACTTTATCCTCTACCAAAACATCCAATCGCAAATCTACAGGCAAGACGTGCCCATCATATATTACAGAAAGTTTCACCTGATTCTCAACCTTCAAACCATCTTTTCTGAGTTGATAGCAAAGGGCTGCTTCATAAACAGACTCTAACAAGCCAGGACCAAGCTTATTATATACCTTATATATTGCTCCTATAACCTGATAAGATATTTCGTTTTCTGTCATAACAACAAGTATTAAGTATCCCCCTTTTAAAAGACTCACGCAGATTCCCCAAACTACGCCGTTTTCCAAGTACTCCAACTAAGAATACCCAAAGAAAAATCTGCGTCATCTGCGAAATCTGCGTGACTTAAATAATATATCAGCGTGACATAAAATATATCAGCGTGAAAAATTACTCCTCAGCTGCCTTCAGCTGCTCTGCTACCTCAGCATTGATGCGCTGAGCAAACTCTTCCATGCTCATGGTAGCCTGCTCGCCACCACCCTGCTTACGCATAGAAACGAGGCCCTCGGCACTTTCCTTTTCACCTACAATAACCATGTAAGGAACTCGCTTCAACTCGTTATCGCGAATCTTGCGACCAATCTTCTCGTTACGATCATCAACCAAAGCACGAACACCCTGCTTGTCAAGATACTGACGTACCTTCTGAGCATAATCATTGAACTTCTCTGAGATAGGGAGAATAGCAACCTGGTCTGGAGTCAACCACAATGGGAAGTGACCTGCTGTATGCTCGATGAGAACGGCTGTGAAACGTTCCAATGAACCGAATGGTGCACGGTGAATCATCACAGGAGTCTTCTTTGAGTTATCCTCAGCGGTATATTCCAGCTTGAAGCGCTCTGGCAAGTTGTAATCCACCTGGATGGTACCCAACTGCCAGCGACGGCCGATGGCATCCTTCACCATGAAGTCGAGCTTAGGACCATAGAAGGCAGCCTCGCCAACCTCCTCGCGTGTCTCAAGACCCTTCTCCTTGCAAGCCTCGCGAATAGCGTTCTCGCTCTCTGCCCAAATCTCTTCAGAACCGATGTACTTCTCGGTATCCTTAGGATCGTGGAGAGAAATCTGTGCCTCGTAGTTCTCGAAACCGAAGATCTTGAATACCTTCAAGATTACATCGATTACATTCTCGAACTCAGACTTCACCTGATCTGAACGGACGAAGATGTGAGCATCATCCTGAGTAAATGTACGAACACGAGTCAAACCGTGGAGCTCACCGCTCTTCTCATAGCGGAACACTGTACCAAACTCGGCGATACGCAAAGGAAGATCCTTGTAAGAACGTGGCTTACGAGCGTAGATTTCGCAGTGGTGAGGACAGTTCATTGGCTTGAGCATATACTCCTCATCCTCCTCAGGAGTCTGAATAGGCTGGAATGCATCCTTACCATAGTGAGCATAGTGACCAGATGTAACATAGAGGCTCTTGCCGCCGATACCTGGACAGATAACCTCCTGATAGTTATAAGGCTTCAGGAGAGAACGGAGCAACTCCTGCAAGCGGAGGCGGAGCTGTGTACCCTTTGGCAACCAGATAGGAAGACCCTTACCTACACGCTCTGAGAACATGAAGAGTTCCATCTCCTTACCAATCTTACGGTGGTCGCGCTTCTTAGCCTCTTCGAGAACAACCAGGTACTCGTCGAGCATCTTCTTCTTAGGGAAGCTGATACCGTAGATACGGGTCATCTGCTCGCGCTTGGCATCACCGCGCCAGAAAGCACCAGCCACACTTGTAATCTTCACAGCCTTGATCAGACCAGTGTTCATCAAGTGAGGACCACGGCAGAGGTCGGTGAAGTTACCTTGGGTATATGTGGTGATAGTGCCATCCTCCAAGTCCTGTTCGATGTGCTCGCATTTGTATTCCTGACCGTCAGCCTTGAACTCAGCGAGTGCATCAGCCTTAGAAACCTCCTTGCGAACCACAGGCTCGTTCTTCTTGGCAAGCTCCATCATCTTAGCCTCGATCTTGGCGAAGTCATTCTCAGAAATCACCTGACCCTCAGCTGGCATCACATCGTAGAAGAAACCGCTCTCTACGGCTGGACCGAAACCAAACTGAATACCAGGATAAAGCTCCTGAAGAGCTTCAGCGAGCAAGTGTGCAGAAGTATGCCAGAATGTGTGCTTACCCTGCTCATCCTCAAACTTATAGAGTTCTACATTCGCATCCTCATTGATAGGACGGTTCAACTCTACTGTCTCACCATTTACACCGCAAGATACAACGTTGCGAGCGAGAGCCGGTGAGATACTCTCGGCGATTTGTAAACCAGTTACGCCCTGCTCATACTCACGAACAGATCCGTCTGGGAATGTGATTTTTACCATAACAACTTAGTATTTTTATTAAATCAAATGCAAAAGTAATACTTCTTTTTGTAACAAGCGAATATTTTGCATTAAATTTTCATAACTTTTCATTTTCAATACATTACAACATATATTATATAATGAGAAATGACAAATTAGAAATGAGAAATGAGAAATGAGATAAGGGAAAACAAATAAAATGATGAGAGAAAAAAAAAAGAAAATAAAAGGGGGTTAACAGGAAAACATTGAGGATGCGCCTATGCCACAACTAACAAAAAGACACTTCTTCGTCATTTTTTATCATATATTTCTTTGCCATTACAAAGTTTTTCCGTATTTTTGCAGGCGATTAATTGACAAATTGCTAAATATTTCAAAAATGACAGGTACACCAAAGATTCTCATTATATATACAGGAGGTACAATCGGCATGGGAAAGGACGCAAATACTGGCGTTCTCGAACCTCTCGATTTCAACCATTTGGTTTCATCAATGCCCGAATTCCAACTGATTCAGGCAGATATTGATGTGAGAAAATTCGACCCACCGATAGACTCCAGCGATATGGACCCAATGGGATGGGCTGAACTGGTGGGCATAATCGCCAACAATTATAATGACTATGATGGTTTCGTCATTCTGCATGGCACGGACACAATGGCCTACACCGCCTCTGCCCTATCGTTCATGCTCGAAAACCTGACCAAGCCTGTCATTCTCACCGGTAGCCAGTTGCCTATCGGCGAATTGCGTACCGACGGCAAGGAGAACATGATGACTGCCATCGAGATAGCCTCCATGAAAGATCTGGAAGGCCATCCGTTAGTACCAGAGGTCTGCATCTTCTTCAATGGTAAGTTACTGCGCGGCAACCGTACTACGAAGATCAATGCAGAAGGATTCCATGCATTTGATTCCTTCAACCATCCTCATCTCTGTGATGTAGGTATCAACTTCTCTTTCCATCCGCACCACATTCTGAAGCCAGACTATCGCAAGCCGATGGTACCTCACATGAAACTGGATCCGAACGTCATCGTCTTCAGTCTCTTCCCAGGCATTCAGGATACCATTGTCCGCCACGTCCTGGAATCCCCATCTCTGCGAGGTATTGTGATGAGAACTTATGGTTCAGGCAATGCCCCTCATGCCCCTTGGATCATACGACTGCTCGATCAGGCAGCCCATCGCGGTGTGAACATCATCAACATCAGCCAGTGCATCACGGGATGTGTGGATATGGAGAGATACGGTGCTGGGTTCCAGCTCAAGGTAGCTCATGTGGTGAGCGGCTACGATAGTACCGTAGAGGCAGCCGTCACCAAACTGATGTACCTGCAGGGCAGATATCCAGACAACCGCATGGTGCGCGAAAAACTGAAACAGTCACTGGCAGGAGAAATCACGCTTCCGGAGTAAATACCCGGAAGCATATCACTTTTTTATAAACCAGTTTGCTTCTTCATACCCTCAAAAAACTTTTGCTGTAATTGTTTGGCAAGTTGGTTCTCTGGATTGAGTTTAAGCGCTTTCTCATAGTTCTGCATGACATCAAGATAATAGCGCTGGCCGTTTTGTACAGGATTCTGTACGATACGTACCATGGATAAAAAACCTCGAAGGGTACAGATATCAGACTGGTTTGCATTCCTCATTTTTTCCATTTTAGCAATGGTTTCTTCTGCTCCAGCCATCAGGTTTTCCGCTTCCGGAGCATGCGGATTCATAACGGAAAAATTGAGGCTTTGCAACACCATCTGAAATTTAGGTTGAATACTATCCGGAAACATATCATCAATACGTTTCATCTCAGCAACACAATTCAGGAAGTTCTCAGGAGTGGGTTGTTGGAGTTTTGAAAGAGACTGTCCGATAAGTGCCTGCATATTAGGCTCTTGAGCATGAATACTTACAGTAGAGATCAAAAAGAAGATCCCCATCAACATGAACTTTTTAAAAATTTGAAATGTCATAAGCTTTGTTATTTTTAAGTGAAACAAATATACCTATATAAAAGAATCTATCGCGGGATGAGACAATCGGGCGACCCTTGGCATCATATCCGAAAACATTCGTGCGACCAAGGATGTTATTCAGCGAAGAATAAATAATCACCTTGGGACTCAGCAAATAAGTCAGATTTACATCTACACTGTGATACGGCGGAGTCTTACCTTGCAGAAAGAGACGACCGCTGGCATAAGATTCAGCCAAACTCAGAATAGCTTTTCCGAACGAATATTTCGCAGTCAGTCTCAGATTATGTCTGGAAGCAAAAGCAGGTGTTCGTTCTTCCGTATAATCCAGATAGAAACGTCTGGAGTCATTGTATGAATAAGATAAGGTGGTGGAAAGACGCCTGCAAAGAGAATGGTCATCCACAAAGAGATCAAATCCCTTACTCGTCCCATATCCTTTCGGAAGATAAACACCCTTATCCCATAAAGGCAACCGATGATATTTCTTCCAATAGGGTTCTATCCTTACAAGTGTACCCGCCAATTTATATTGCATGGAGATGATAGCATGATCAGCAGTACACTGCCCAAGAGAATAGTTGCTGGTGGCGAGATTATCATCACTTGCAGTCTGACTATACCGTCCCGCAACAAGCGAAATCTGGAAAATCTTGTTGGGAACATAAGAGAGTGTAGCTCTTGGCATGAACAGCCACTGCGCATGCGACATATACTCAGTCCTTGCTGAAAGATTCAGAAACACACCGGGCAGCATCCTCCACTGGGCATCAGCATGGGCAGCCAGAATGTTATAATCCAGGGTGTAGCAATAGGAATCATACTCCAGTAAACTGTTTCGCTGATAATCCTCCACACCAACCGACAATTTCAGTACATCTGAACAAACCTTGCGCATTTCTGTCTTCAGATGTATCTCATTCCTGAAATTATAAAAACTGTCACCAGCAGCCTTGGCATCTTTTATATCATTGAAAACCGATGAATTTGCCATACCACAAAAGAAGGTATAACCAGCCCCTATCGCTGCCTTATAGGTAGCATTTGTATAAACATTGTTCTCCTTCAGCAATAGGTTTCTATCATCAATACGTTGCCCTACAGAAGTAAAATCATAGCCAACGTATGTCTTCAAAATTCCAGCATTCTTGAACTCCATCTTATATTGGGCCTCGCCAGATAATTTCCGGTATGGCTTGTAGAAATCGAATCTTTCAGAAAACAACTGGTTGTAGATACCCATGCTTGTCATTGCCGCATTAAATGACAGACTGCTGGTATCAAACACCTTAGTTCCACCGATATTCCAGTCCACCAGAGATGCACTGGCTCCATATTTGTCGCTCGTAGCCACATCAGTAGTCTCCATCGGAAGAACAGATGAAAGAGCCTGCCCATATTCTCCGCCATAACCTCCAAGAGAAAAGCAAATTCCCTTGAACAGAAAAGGAGAAAAACGGCCTCGCACTGCTGTATTTTCAGCATTGGTACTATAGGGAACAAGTACGTGCATTCCATTGATAAAAGTCTGACATTCTTCGCTATCACCACCCCTCACATAGAGTTTGCCATCCTCTCCCACCTTTTGCGTTCCTGGCAATGACTGCAAAGCTGCCACAATGTCTCCACATGAATTACCTGCCATCACCACGTCCAGCGCATCCATCGTCTTGAAATGATCACTTTTTCCAAAACTGTAAGTGCTGGCAGATACTACAACTTCTTGGATTGTTGCAGCCTTTTCTTTCATTGAAATGGTGAGATGCTTCAGTTTGCTGACGTCAGAATCCTGTGTGTATTCCTCAAAGCCTATCATGGTTGCCTTCAGGGTTATTTCTCCTGTCTTGGAAGTGCAAAAAGAGAATCTTCCAAGAGAATCCGTCAGGCATCCATCAATAGTGCCAGCGATAAAAACGTTGGCACCAACAAGAGGTTCCAGACCACTCATGACCATTCCTGAAATCAGAGTCTGAGCAGTCAGATCAACTACCATAAATAGCAGTAATGCGATATGTATCATTCGTTGTTTCATGCTGCAAAGATACAGCACAAAACGGAACTAACCAAATTCTCAGGATATACAGCTAAAACCTATGACAGACAACAACTTATGATGACGAGCAACTAATTAAAAGGACGAATAACTAAGTAAGATATGTCTTAAACTGAGGCACAAATGACCGCGAAACTGGGATGATATCAGCACATTTATCCAGTTTCAACTGATACCCGTTAGAATTACCTTTAGCCGAAGATATATTGTTCACATTGACGGCAAAAGAGCGATGACATTGGAAGATATTATCATATCCCTTCAGTTCTTCCAGAGTACGCGTCAGCGTATTATGAACATCAACAGAAACGACATGATCCTCCTTTACAAAACAGACCGAGATATTGTTTTTCTGCGCTTCGATATAAAGCAGATCATTGATGGGCATCGCAAGATCATTTCCCCTGCTGCTCGTATCGTGGATTGTAATAATCACCTCCTTTTGTTCCAGAGTCGTTTTGTGCAACAAATCTTCCATTCTGTCTCTTAAATATCTGTTGTATTGTATTCCGACTGACAGCAAAGTCAGAAAGATACCTACAATAATCGTCCAGTTCAAAAACAACAGATAAAGCCTGATAGTGATTGTATAATGAAAGAGAAATGAGGATAAAAGAAAATTACAAAAGGCAATCATGACAATGAGCCCGAGTACTGCCATTCCTTCATGCCAGATGCGCCAGGGATTGACAGTCCGGTGAAAACACTTCAATACCAAAGCTAAATAAAGAGCATAGCACACGAAAGTGACCATGCCAAACAAGGCAGCAGCAAGACATTTATTGCCCTGATACAGACAGAACCCGAAAGGCTGCAGAAAATATAATATAGCCCAAATGACAAGGCCATAGAAAAATCCATCTCTCATCCAGTGTCTGCTCTGCTTGAATGGATATATGCGAGTAAGGAATGACATCATAAAATACTATTGATTTAAATACTACTGGCAAAAGTACAAGAAGCTTATGCTATTCATTTGTCAAAACAAAAGCAATATTTACTTCGCCAGATGTTCATATAAAGCATCAGGCGAAGCCAGTATCTTATATTAATCTTTGAGCAGTTGATAAACGAGTTGTGCTCCAAAAATATAATCACCGATGTTAAGACTATCTTGGGCTAACTTGTCAGCCATAGTCCCCAATAATTCTCCGAGTTTCGTCATGACAATGCAGCCTCCACCAACAGATTATCCTTAATATATTCTATCATATCATCGGATGCCATACCATCTTTTGCCATACCAATAATATCCATGACTTTACGCCCTTGTTGGGCATAAGCACGCTTCCATTCTTCGCCATGTGATTTTGCACGTAACTCACCGTATGGAAGATTTACATTCTCGAAGATAGACTTATCCAAAGCTTCAATATCAGCTTTTGACAGGTATTCATCGTCTGCCTGTCGCTTGGCTTCAAGCATATAATAAGCATCATCAGTTCCTTTAGAAACGCAATTGTCTATCATTGCTTGCAATTCTTTATCACACTGAGGATCGCCTTTTATACAATTATAAAGGACAGAAGGTACAGGTCCATCTGGCAATGCACAGAATTCGTCAGAAACCATAGGAAAGCCATATTTTGCTAAATATGAAATATTAGCAAAATATATAACCTTGAATACATGGTAGTAGTCTAACCCCTTTGTTTTATTCAAGATATATAATACAATCTCTGTCAGTTTCTGTTTATCGAAGTTTGTCATCTCAATAGTTTTTTATTGGTTGCAAAATTAATACATATTATTAATATGTCCAAAAAACAATAAGTTTTTTACGAAATATTATATATTCAAATGAAAGTAGAGCTTATTTCAAATTTTAATAGCCATTATTCCCATAGACACCCAAAGGAGTAGTGATGCCACGCAGAGACCATTCTACCACTGACGAATCTTTGTCCTTGCAAAGAAGAATACCAATACTCGGAATGTCTCCTTCGCATCTAAGCAAATTGGCATCATCCACTTCCTGTAATTGTCCACCAGTCTGGTGGACAAATTCAATTTGGCTTGAATAGAATGCGAAACATCTTTTGATGTCATACAAATTGGTCCTGGAAAAACCTTCACTCTGAGGAAATTCCGCACGCAAATCAAGGCTCAATCTTTTCATGAAGTTTGCATCCCATTTATATTGCTTCTGCTTCTCACAAATGTCCTCGCCCAAACTCCAATAGAATTTGAGCTTTACAATCTCCAAATCATTATTATTTAGCCTACAAACTGCTTATTTGCTCTTTTGTCAAACCTGTAACTTGCATAATTTGACTTACTGGCATACCTAATGCAAGGAGATTCTTTGC